>WRMT01000090.1 GCA_009777005.1 Methanobrevibacter sp.
CAGCCTGAGGTCGTAAAATCGTCTTAAATTACCCCCCCCCCCCCCTTTTTTTTTTTTTTTTTTTTTTTTAATTAAAGAAAACAATTAAAAATTTTTTTTTTTCCTTTTTTAAAAAATTAAAAAAAAAAAAAAAAAAAAAAAAAAAACATAATCCACTTATACTCTATACAATTTCAAAACCCCCAAGGTTATATAGAAAAATCAAATTTTATATGGGAGATTTCCCATTATCTCCCCTTTATGACCTATTTTTACCATATCTTCAATTCTAACCCCAAATGTATCTTCTAAATATATTCCTGGTTCTATTGTAATAACCATATTCTTTTCTAAAATAGTTTCATCTTTTTTAGACACATTAGGTTTTTCATGAATATCTAATCCTAAACTATGACCTGTTGAGTGAATAAAATTGTCACCATAGCCATATTCTGTTATTATGGATCTAGCTATTTTATCAATTTCACAAACCTTAATTCCAGGTTTTATAGAGTCAATAGCTTTCGTTTGAGCTTCAAGAACAATGTCAAAAATTTCTTCTTGTTTTTCACTATGCACAATCGTTCTACTTGTATCCGAACAATACCCCTTAAATTTACATCCCCAATCCATTAAAATTGGAGTTTCAAGTTTTTTATTTTCACATTTAGCATGGGGCAAACTTGAGTTTGCTCCAGTAGCTACTATAGTCTCAAATGATTCCTCTGAAGCTCCATTCTCTCTCATTAAATATCCTAGTTCATAAGCTACTTCCCATTCAGTAGCTGATTTTTCCCATTTTTCACGAATATTTAACTTTTTAAATGATTTATGAGAAATAGCTAATGCCTTATTCATATTATTTATTTCATCAGAAGATTTAATCATTCTTTCAGTTTCTAAAAAATCTTTAATTTCTAAATCCCAACTTCCTTGAATTTTTTTATAAATACCAGTAGCTAATGATGATTCAATAGCTATTTTTTTTAATCCCCCTTTTTTGAAGATTTTTTCAATCTCTGAAAAGGATTTAAATTCTTCTACTTTTATTGAAGATGTTTTATTAGCTAATTCTTTATCCATAGGAGAAGTTAGTATAAGAGGGTCTTCTTTAATAATGCAAACTGCAAAACTTGTTGGAGAATAATTAGAAAGATATTTAATATTATTAACTTGGGTTAAAATCATTCCATCAAAGTCTTCATTTTCCATTTTCTCTAAAATATTATTAATTTTTTTAATTTGTATAAGATCACCTAAAAAAGCATGATTTATTATTTAGAATTATTCTAAAAAACATTATTAAAACAATTATTTATAGTTCAAAATAACAAATGTATAAAATAAAAGAATTTATTAAGATATCTCTTTGATAACTATATTTATATATTTCCACGACCAAGTTCTATTAATAGAAAGTAGTTATTATTAATTTATTTTATAAATTTAAAGTTATTTAAAAGAATATTTATTAAAAAATTATTAAAGTTTTTATCTAAACTTAAAAACAATACAAGATTATATTAAAAATAATAATTAAAATCTTCATCTAAACTTAAAAACAATACAAGATTATATTAAAAAATTATTAAAATTTTCATCTAAATTTTAAAACAATACAACTCAATAATTAAAGCTTTCATCTAAATTTAAAAACAATACACGAAAATATTAAAAAATAATTAAAATTTTCATCTAAATTTAAAAACAATACAAGATTATATTAAAAAATTATTAAAATTTTCATCTAAATTTTAAAACAATATAAATTATATTAAAAAATTATTAAAGTTTTTTCTAAAATGGAGTTTATTAAATGTTTAAATTCACTTCTAATGAAATAAGAGACCTTATAATATCATTTTTTGTAATATCAATAGCATTTGCAATATTATATTCAGGAAGAGACTTTTCAATAATTCCTGAGATATTGCCAATGGTTATGGTTGGAGTTGGCTCAGGGTTCATACTTCATGAAGTAGCTCATAAAATAACAGCTATGCATTATGGATATTGGGCAGAATTCAAAACATGGATTCCTGGATTATTTATTGCATTAATTAGTCCATTTTTTGGATTTATATTTGCAGCTCCAGGAGCAGTTTATATTTATGGAGACTACATGAGTGATAAAGAAAATGGAATAATTTCTTTATTTGGTCCATTAACCAATATAGTATTAGCTATGATTTTCCTTTTACTATACCTGTTTACAATGACAAGTTCTAGTTTTGGAGTGATTCAAGACCCATGGACAATGAGGGTGTTGATAACAACTTTCATTTTAGGATTTTCCATAAACAGTTTTTTAGCACTCTTTAATTTAATTCCATTTAGTGTTTTAGATGGAGCTAAAATATTTAGATGGAATCCTTTAATCTGGTTAGGGGCGGCTGCATTAGCTGGAATAATGGTTTTCTTCTCATTTACTGGGATTCCATTTTATTAAAATTAATGAATAACTAAGAGTTCTAAATAAAAATATTTGTAGATTTTTAAAAAAATTAAAATTAATAAATGATAAAAATGTTTTCAGATTTTCCTATTCATTATTTTTCTGGTACCCACAGAGTTATTGAACCTTCAAAAACAATAGCTAATTATGAAAAAAAGTTAAAAATAGCTGGTATAACACGAATAACAGAAATTACTCATTTAGATCGAGTTGGAATTCCAGTTTATTCAGCTATTCGTCCTACTGCAGAAGGTGGTGGAGTAAGCGTCTATGCAGGAAAAGGAGCTAAAAAAGATCAAGCTAAAGCTTCAGCTATGATGGAAGGATTTGAAAGGTATTCTGCTGAAAAACAAAGAATTGATAGTGAAAATTCGGTTATAGCTACTTTTAACGATCTTAAAAATTCAATTCATCCTAATGATTTAATTTTACCTAATGAAACTAAAAATTTAGACTTCAATCAGCTTGAAATTCAGTGGACTTTAAGTAAAGATATTGTTTCAGAAAAAGAATATTATATTCCTTCTAATGCAATATTTCATCCATATACTCCAAAAAATTCAACTCCTCTTTTCAAAGGCAATACCAATGGATTAGCTTCAGGAAATGTTTTAGAAGAGGCAGTTCTTCATGGAATACTTGAAGTAATTGAAAGAGATGCATGGAGCATTTTTGAATTAACAAAAAAAAATAAAAAACAGATTGATATTAAAACAATCACAAACCCACTTATCAATGAATTATTGAACAAGTTTAAAAAAGAAGCAATTGATATTAAGTTAATGGATTTAACAGCTGATGTTAACATTCCAACAATTGCAGCTACTGCAGATGATACTTTATTGAAAGATCCTGCACTTTTGACACTGGGAGTTGGAACTCATTTAAACCCCGAAATAGCTATTATACGTGCTTTAACTGAAGTAGCTCAAAGTAGAGTTACACAAATTCATGGTGCTCGTGAAGATACTGTTCGGGCTGATTTTATGAGAAAAGCAGGTTATGAACGAATGAAACGAATAAATAATCATTATTTCGCTGATGAAAAAGAGCAAATATCCATTGATAATATTGAAAATAAAGCTACTGATTACCTAAAAAGAGACATTGAAATAGTTGTATCAGAACTGAAAAATTTTTCATTGGATAAAGTTCTTTTTACTGATTTAACACGAGATGAACTCGGTATAAATGTTGTTAGAGTAGTTATACCTGGTAGTGAGACATATTCAATTGATTCAGATAGAATTGGAAAACGTTGGATTGGATTTGAAAATAATTCAAAAGTTGAGTAGCTATTTATTATATTACTTATGCAAACACCTATTATACTACATTCTCCATTTATTATGATACATCTTTTAGTGAAAACATTGTATTTATTTAAAAATCTGTTTTTTAATAAAGAATAAAGTAGATTTATTTGAAAAAAACAATTTATCACATAAAATAATGAATTGTAAATTTATATTGGTTTGTAAACTTACTTTCATAAAAATCCAAATTTTTAACAAATTTTTTCCGAAAATATATGTCTTCTAAAAAAATCTGTAAAAATGTTGAAATATGCTATAATTTCTTATAATCTATTTAATTTTAATATTTATATTTTTAATAATATTTTTTATAAAAATAAATTATATTAATCATTATTTTATTAAATAAATTAATTTAAATAAAATTATAAATTTTAAAGATTCCAATAATTTGTTAAATAAAATTAAATTAATTTTGCAAACCACTATAAATTTATATTTTATTAAATTTAAATATTAAGTTTTTTTTTAAATCTTTTCAAGGAAATATATTAAATAAACTATTTATTTATTAAATAAATCAATTTAAGTAAATTTGAAAATTATCAAAATCCCAATACTTTATTCAAAATAAAAAAAAAAAAAAAAGTTTACAAAACATTTATAACATATTGGGAGAAAAATAATTGTTTCCCTGTTTTATAAAAAAACACACACAGAAAATAATAAACAGTTTTATCTATTTATAGTATTAAATGCTTTTTTAATTTCCACATCATATTCCATGTCTTCTTTAGCTAGTTTCACTCGGTTAATATCTGCTTTTGTTTCAGGATACCTTGGAACTGCTGAACATCCTCCATCATCTATTTTTGAAATATCAAAAGTTCCAATTTCTTTAGCTATTTTTTCAATTTCAACCTTATCCATTCCAATTAGCGGACTTAATATAGGAACAGAAATATTTTCACGTGTAGCTAAAATATTTGGAAGTGTTTGAGAAGCTACTTGACCTACACTACTCCCATCAACTATTGCCAATGCATTCATATCTTTAGCTAATAATTCAGCTATTTTATACATTCCTGATTTACAAAGAACACAAGTCATCTTTTCAGGAGCATCTTCCCTGCATTTTTGAAGATAATCTCCATATTTAACAATTCTTGTCTTAAAAGAAACTCCTGGTGAGTAGCTTTTAAGTTGATCTACTAAAAGTTCAAAGTTTTCCGTAGATTTAGCTTTTGTAAATGGTTGATTATCATAGTGAAGAGCTATGATTTCACAGCCTCTCTTCATCATTAGGTAAGTAGCTACTGGAGAATCAATTCCACTTGAAATAAGGGAAATTAGCTTTCCTTGTGTTCCAAGAGGTAAACCTCCAGGACCTTTAATTTTCTCATGGAAAATGTATGTGTCATCTTCTCTAACTTCAAGAAATATCTCAAATTGAGGATTTGTTAAATCAACAGGACAACCCAGTTTTCTAACCACTACACTACCTGCAAAAGCAGCTAATTCTTGGGAAGAAAAGTCGTGTTTCCCTACTCTACGACACCTAATTGCAAATTTTGTATCACTTGCTATTAATCCTTCTTTTTCAAGTTCATCAACATAGCTATTTAATGTTTTTTCAATATCTTCATAGGTACTATGTGTTGAAATAGCTGGTGAGAATGAAACTATTCCAAATATTTTTTTCAACTTAGCTAATGCTTCTAGAAAGTTTTCTGGAAATATGAATATTCTTGCTTGGTTTATATCAATTTCACAATTAAATGATGCCTTTATGTTAGAAGACAATTTTCTCTCAAATCTACTCCTTACTCTTGGGCTTTTAAGCCCAACTTCGCCATATCTAGCTATTATTACACTATGTTCCATTTGATTCCTCTGATAAATAAAATTAAATAAAATCAATAGCAAAAAGCAAGTATAATTATACTTTTTGTACTTTATAAAATTTATTAAAAAGCCATTGAACTACCAATAAAAGTATTCTCCAAAGAGTTAAACCAGTTATTTTAAACTTGCTTTAAAAACTCATTAACAATTTAGGAAAGAGCATTATAATTGAAATCCATTACTTTCAATCATATTCTTTAATTTATCAGTCAAACTCTTAGCTCTTTTTATATCAGACTGTCTACAAGCTATTGGAACCTCATGAACACTATCATCAATAGCTATAGCTACTTTTCCAGTATTCATTTCAAATGCTCTACCTACGCAAGAGTATCCACACATTCCACAACCAAAACATTTTTCAATGTCTAATTTTTTCTTGTTTTGATTATCAACAACCGTAAATGCAAATGTTGGACATCTTTCTTCTACTAAACAATCTGTACACTTGATACATTTATCTTCATGAAATATTGGTCGCTCATCAAAGTTATTCCAAACTTTTTCATAAGTAGTCTCTGATAGTGGCAAGTGTCTTCCTCTAATATCAGCTATTGGAAGAATAATATCAGAATTTAAAATCATTAGCTGATTTAAAATATCTTCATTTAAAACTGGAATAGGAATAGCTACAGAGTCAAAAACTTCAGGACCTTCTGATGTTTTAAAACCTCCGAGAAATTCTCCTTCCATTTCATGCATATCAGCAGCTAACATGAAATTAGGTTTGATGTCACTACTTCTTGTTCCATTTCCTACAATAACCCCAGTTGAACCATTGAGAAGAATTTTAGATCCTGGAATTACAGTATTTTGTTTTGGATCATTTTGAAGAGGATTTATCTCACCACAACCTGAAAATGAAAATGATTTGAAACTTCCTTCCATAGCTACTGCATTGAAAATTGAAGAAACTGACTCCTTTGAAGGGTTAACAAAGGAAGTATAATTTTTAAATGCCATACGTGTTCCAATCATCTGAGCTGTTGGAATATTTTCAATAGTAATGGATGATGAATAGTGTTCCCCTTCAGTTGATTCTACTTCAATAGCTATGTCCTTTCCTTCAACAATATCTTTAAATAGAAATCCTCCTCCATAGCTATCATCTTCAATACTATGACTTGTACCATAAACAATTGTATCAATAGAACCTAACCATTCATTAGGACATGGTCCTGCAAAACCTGAAACTCCATTTAAATAAACATTTTTAGCTTTTTTAAAAAGACCTGGTTCAAACACATCAAGGTGAAAAATAGCTGCTGTTCCTGACATGATCCCACATGTTCCACATGTTACAACATCTACTTCATCAAATTTAAGGGCATTGTCTTGCCTAATGAGTTCTTTTAATTCCTGAGCAGTGAAAATATTAGCTTTTCCATTAGCTATTTTTTCATTGATTTCATCTATTGTTTTTGATTTCATAGTATTCCCATAAACAAAATATCTAGTTAATTTAATAATATTTAATTTTTTTTATAATAAAAAAAGATTATAATCCATGTTATTATATATTAAAATCTATTTTTACACTACAATTTTAAATAGATATCTTAGTTCTTTATTTTCTTCAATAAATTTTAATATTTTTGTATTTAAAAATTATTTTAATCTTTATTTTCAATGTTATTAATTAAAAAATGCAAATTCTAAATTAAACAAGCATAAACATCATAACTTAAAATATAATTAAATATAAAATACTAATTTTAAATAAAACAACCATAAACTTCATAATTTAAAATATAATTAAATATAAAATACTAATTTTAAATAAAACAACCATAAAATTCATGATTTAAAATATAATTAATTATAAAATACTAATTTTAAATTAAACAACCATAAACTTCATAATTTAAAATATAATTAAATATAAAAAAATTTAATTTATAATAAAATAATTATGAGGATTATATAAAAAGTTAGAGATTATCATGATTTTTCTAAAAGTTCAATAGCTATAGAAAGTGCTTCATCAATCTTATCCTTCTTTGATCCTGCTCCTTGAGCAAGTGTAGGGCGACCACCTCCACCTCCACCAAGAGTTTTAGCAGATTCCTTAATTATTTCATTAACTTTAACATCATCATCAATAGCTATTTTTGAAGCTGCACCGACAATTTTTCCATCATTGTTTCCAAGGAAAACCACATCTGCTTTCCCATTATCTGTAAAATCAGTAGCTATTTTTTGAAGTTCTTTAATATCCCCATCTATTATTTGCTTTAATACTTTTAATCCATTGATTTCAAGAAGATCATTTTCTAAGTTATTTGTTTTTAAATTAGCTATTTCAGATTTTAATCTATTTATCTCATTTTTATAAGATTTCCATTCACTGAAAAACCTGTCACATGTTTTAGGAAGTTGATTTGATGTAACTTTAAAAATATCACTACTTTCTCTTAGATATTTATCATTTGTTTGCATTGATTCAATAGCTGCTATACCCGCTGAAAAATCTATTCTTTCAACTCCATCTTGTATTCTTTCAGTTTTATTTATTTTAATTAAACCAATATCCCCAGTATTTAACACATGGGTTCCTGCACACGCTTGAACATCAACATAATCCCCAAAATTATCAATAAAATTAGACGTGGAAATTTTAACCACTCTAATTATTGAACCTGGAACAACCCCTCCTTGATATAGATTAAATCCATATAATTTTTCAGCTTTATCCCTATTCATAAAATCAGTTTCAACTTCAAGGTTCTCCATTACATAATTATTAGCTATTTTCTCAATCTCATTGATTTCTTCTTGACTAATACGTTTATAATGTGATAAATCAATACGAGAGTGTTTTAATCCTTTTTGAGCTCCTGCCTGCCAAATATGATTACCAAGAACTTTTTTAGCTGCAGCTATTATTAAGTGAGTAGCTGTATGGTTTCTAGCTAAAGCAATCCTCCTATTCCAATTAATCTTTCCTGTGACATTAAGCTCTGAATTATTTATAAGTTTCAAATCATTTTCAAGGTCTGATACTTTATTTTCATCAATATCTATCTTGTGTAAAACAATATCATTAATTTTATTTGCGTGATGAATTTCTAAATTTAAAGTTTTATCACTAAATTCAATAGCTATACTACCTATATCTGAAGGTTGACCTCCTCCTTCAGGATAAAAAGCTGTTTTATCAAGTATTATAAAAAAATCATCTTTTATTTTTTCAAAACCTATAGCTTTAGCTTTAAATTCATATTGCTTAAAATCTTCATAAAATATTAAATCTGTATTAGGATAATCTAGGGATAACTCTGTTTCTTGAACTCTTTTCTCTTCTGAGTGGGATTCAGCTATTAAAGTAAAAAAGTTATCTGGAATATTTACTGAAAAATTGTTTTCAGTAGCTATTTCTTTAACTGATTCTGGAGGCATTCCATGAGCATCATAAAGATCAATCAATGTTTCAACAGGCATTAAATCTTTATTTTCTTTTTTAAGATTTTTAATAGTTCTTTTAACAATCCTATTACCTTTATCAATAGTTTTTTCATATCGTTCTTCTTCTAGCTTGATTATATTCATGATATGTTGGGCAGAATCTTTAATTTCTGGATAAAATTTTGATAAAAAGTCAAGTTGAATTTCCATAATATTCATAAGAGATTCTTTCATTTCTAAGTCTTTCATAAAACGTATGGTTCTTCGTAAAACTAATCTTGCAAGATAACCTTCTTTAACATTAGAAGGAATTATTCCATCAGCTAACATAAATGCTAAACATCTCGTATGATCAGCTATAATATATATTGCTTCCATTGGTTCTGTTGAAATAAGTAATTCATCAAGGGATATATTTAGTTTATTAGCTACCTTTTCACGTAGCGACCTAATATCGGCAAATGTTTCAATATCCATCATTCCAGCTATTTGAGCATTTTCAGCTAAAATACTCTCATTAACCTCAATCTGAGTTATTTCCCTTAACTTATCTATTATTGGAGCAAAACAAGCATCATAAGCTGTGGGAGTTCCTTGAGAAATCCAAGCAAATCTTTCCAAACCATAGCCAGTATCTACTGTTTTAAGAGGAATTTCTTCCTTTTCTCCATTAGCTAAGATTTTATATTGCATGAAAACAAGTGTAGCTAATTCTACTCCTCGAACACAAACTTCATAGCAGGGCCCAGCATTTCCTCCCCCTTCCCACCATGACTCAATAAATGTAATCTCTTCTGGTTTAATTCCAATACTAACTATGAAATCATGGCATAATTTTACTGTTTCATCTTCCCAGTAAATTTCATTGTCTGGACGATTAAAAGCATGATGAGCACCCATTGTAAAACAAGTCATGTGTCTTCCTGTTCTTCCAACATTATCTACATCATTTAGACGGATTGATGGTTGAGCTATTGTTAATGGATTAGCCGGAGGTTCAACCATCCCAGAGGTTACCCATGGTTGAAAATCATAAATTGAAGCACCTACTAAGAAAACATCATCTCTCCATCTTTTAGCTAATACTGGATAACGAGAAATAGGAGTATGACCTCTATTTTTAAAGAATTCACGAAAAGCATTTTGAATTTCAAAAAGATCATAACCTTTATTTGTAGCTGGGTTTCCAATAAACTCATATTCATCACAAGGAGCATCTCCACAAGTAGCTCTTTTTAAAATAGAGAAAAACTCATTCCCACATGTTTCACACTTTTGCTTAGTAAACCCTAGCTCTTTTAATATTTCAGTCATATTATCAATTTGTAAAAAGTTTTTAATAGAATAATTAGTAATTTTATTGAAGGTAATTAATTTAAACCCAGATTAATTAAAATATTTATTATTTAATTACCTTATTAACTTAATAATAAATAATAAAATTATTTATTTATTTATATTAATAATATTTTTCATTGAAAATAAAATTAAA
>WRMT01000091.1 GCA_009777005.1 Methanobrevibacter sp.
TAAGTTTTATTATTGAACTTGAAAAAAGATTTCTCGCATTATTTTTTAAACTATTCAAGTTAAAAGGCTCTGTCAAAAATGCTGGTGCTAGAACAATACTGTTAAATTAATAAAATGACTTACATTATCTTTACAAAAAAATTGAACAAAAAATAAAAAAAACTCAATAATTTATGAACAGTTTAGTTACAAATAATAATTTAATTGAACAAAAATAGTTTAATTAGCTTAGCTTAACAGCATTGGGAATTAGTCCGTATTTTTGCTAGAGATAGAATAAAATATTTGAGTGATAATTACGATAAAGACATAATAGAAGATAACTTCATTGATTCAAATTATGTAGAAAAAAAAGAAGATTATTTTGACAATGACCTTAATAATAAGTTCCCTGATGATAAAAAAAAGAAAAAAGGATTCTTGAGCAAAATTTTTAGAAAATGAATTTTTGTGTGAATTAATTATATTTTTCAAATAAATGTCCTCATCCTGATGATGAATTATAAATCTATGATTCTACAGTAATATAGTCCAACACTTAATTTTTGGCACTGAATTTTCTGTTTGTTATATATAAATTGAGTATTTTTGTACCAATAATGTGGTACTGTACTATAATACAATTATTGTGGATAACCCACTTGAATTTGAAAAATATAGAATAAAAAAATAAAATAATACAAAAAAATATAAACGTATTAAATAGGAAACCTCATTAATTAAAAAAATTATCACGACTGTGGGAGTGGGGAAAAAAAGATTAAAAATTATAAAAAATAGCTAAAAAATACCTCCAGCTAGCATAGTTAACCTTAAAAACATTATCTCAGAGTCGCTTTTAAGCTCGACTAAATCATCTATTTTTTCAATTTTTTCTCCGTCAAGAAAAACAAAATATATTCCATCTTCAAATGCTAAAATAGCTACACTAATAGCTTCATCTAAATCTACTTCTTTTTTATTTCTTACTTCATCAATAGCTATTTTACCCTCCTCAGCTTTATCTTCTATTTCTTCTGGAGATAAATAACTTAAAATATTATTCTTATTTTCTTCTCTGATTTTTTGATTTTTTAACCTATTTTGAAATTCATTAACTTCAATCTTCACAATTTCTTTGATTAAATCCTTTAATTTAATTTTAGAATCAGTAGCTATTGAGTCTATCGTTAAATCCTTTGTTATTACTGGCCTTTTTCTTCCAATTTGTTTTACTTGAATGGTTAAACTTGTCATTTTCTCCCTCATTTATCCTTGGTAAGTTATAGCTTATGAAAAATCATCTTATTTTTATTAAAATTTTGATTATTTATTTTAAAAAATTTTTGATTTGATTAATTTAAATTCTAACTTTTATATCTTAATAAAATTATAATTATAATTTTAATTAATCTTTTTTGTAAAAATTAAGATTATATTATAAACAATATTAAAATTAAATATCTAAATATTATTAAAATAAATATCTAAATAATTAAATATGTAAATATAATTAAAATTTAAATTATATATTTTTTATTTATCCTTTTTCTTAAAAAAATCTTTATTTATGTAGTGATCTGCTTTAAAATCTTTGGATCTTCGATTTTATCATCTTCAGCTAATAATAAAATTTTTGAAACTATTTCCGCTGTTTTAAAATCATCATCAGCAAATGGTAAAAATATCCGACCTCTATGTTGTGAATGAACTGGTAGGATTGAAATATATCCTCCAGGTTGTTTGTGTACTACACCACTACCTAAATGGACAGAGTAAGAAGATAAAGTTCCATCAATCATAGCATGATTATCTTTTAACTTTATATTATCAAGTGAAAGCAATCTTTTTGTTTCTTTAATAAGTGATTGTCGCATTTCAATTGTAGAATGACTTGCTTCTGGATCTACTCCTCCTGCATGAGCTACACTTACTACTAAATCAAGATCCCTCATGGTTTCTGAAAAATCAATAGGATGTATTTTATCAAATGGAACATTTTTGTAATTTTTTGGATTTATAAATTCAATTGTTTCAATAGTTGGAGACTCGACTTCAGCAGGTGAAAACCAATCAGCTAATGCATAAATTTTTGCCATGTATCCTTTCTTTTTAAATAACTTCTTTAATCCTTCTTCATAATCAATAGTCCAAGACCTTGATTTAAAAAGAGCTAATGCGACTTTTGGTTGGATTTGATTTCCAGCATATCTTCTTGAGATAGTTTTTTCTTCTTCCTCATCAGGAGTTAATAGATAAATTTCACGGAATATTTGTTTAAATGGTTGAATTAGCTGATTTTCAAATGCATATTGTTGATAATTACTTAACAAACCATGCTTATATAAGTCTAAAGTATGAGCCACTTTTATTTTTGCATCTTTAGCTATTTTAATTTGTTTGCCTTCATAATCTTCAATAAGTCCATTTTTATAAAATCCAAAGTAGCTATTTCCATTATTGCTATCATTATCAATATTTTCAGTATTATCTGAATTATCACCGTTATTAGTACTATTTGCACTATCACTATCATCAATAGAATTTTCAACATAAAGCACTAATTTTTTAAGAAGAACACTTACAACTGGATGTTTCATTAGTTCTTCAAGTTCATTAGCTTTAAATGAATTAGTGTTGATCATAGTTTCTTCTAAACTTTCTTTAGTTCTTTTATTTTGATCAGCTAATTCTTTTTGTAAACTTTTAAGTTCTAAAACTTTTGGATCCTTTCTTAATTTAACAGGTATATTTTTTAGCTCTTTTCCATTCTTTATTGTTTTTATAGCTATTTTTCCTCCAGGAGAAATATCTAGTGAAATTTCAGTTTTTTCAAATTTAAGAGGTTTAGCTCTTTTTAAAATATCTTCAGAGACTTTACCTTCCATAATCCATTTAAAACTTACAACATCACTGTAACCCGCAGTTCTTCCAAGATTGGCACTAGCTATTTCACTAGCTAATTTCTCACTTTCCTGTCTTTGAGCTCCAAATTGTTTTGATTCTTTTAAAAACTTTTGAATAAATTTATATCTTCTTAAAATAGTTTCTTCATAATCCTCTTCAGGTATTTTTAAAAGACCTAATGCTCGTACATAGTCTTTATTTCTCTTATCCTCAATTTTTTCTAAAATTTCTTTTTCAGTTAAATTCCCAATTAAAGTATCTGCAAATACTTGAGCTCTTCTATGACCTGAATTATCTGAGATGTATTTAGCTGCTTTATATAATGTGTTCCAATGTTCCTCTCCAATAGCTTCATAAACTTCATTAAACCAATCTACATCAACAGCTCCATCTTTAAACTCATCATTATCTATTTTAGAATATCTTCCAATTTCACTTACCTTTCTCTCATCTAAGTGAATGTTAGTATGGGCGTGAAGCCACCAAGAAGCACTTTCCATTCCCTCCCAGCCTAAAGTATAGTCAACATAGCTTAACCATTGTGGAGAATACATTCCAGCTTGAACAAGTCGTTCATTTGAGATTCCACTTTCTTCAAACCTTCTTTTAAAATCTTCCTTTGTATCATCTTTAGCTGGTTCAAGAATACGGATTATTTTACTAAAATTATCTCTTTTAGTTGTTGAGGAGGAATACCAACCATAGTGGGAATTTCTTACAAATGTTTCTTTATCTAAACCAATAAGAACCTTAAAAAATCTATCCACTCCTTCAATTTTTGAAATATATGAAATTAAATTCGAAACAGCACTTGAACTATCTCCTCTTTTAAGTTCAATTTCGAGTACTCTATCGATTACAGGACTAGCTAAATCTTTTAAAAATGGATATTTTTCTGTAAATATAAATTTTTGAGATGGATATGGCTTAGAAGTGATGACATTAAGGTTATCAGAAATAAAAAGTAAAAAGTAAATATCCTCTTTTGATATTATACCCTTCTTATATGCCTTAGCATATGTAGGTAAAGAAGGTAAATAGCTAGGATTTTTCTTATCAGCTATATCGTACCTCCACTTTTTAAGAGTCCATAGCTTTTCTAATTGTTCATTATTCCACTTATCAATAAAACCAAGTTTGTTAGTCCATATGTCAAAGCTACTTATATCTTGCCAATATACATCATCTCCATATTCCCGTTCCATTGCTTCGTTCAATTTATCCTCTGGAATACTTCCAATAAAATTTTCATAAGAAGTTAAACATAGTTCTGCTCGTTTTTCATAAGGATACAAATTTTTAAACATATGAATTAAGAAAAATAATTGTGAAAAATAATTAAAATGCTTTTTATTAAATTCATAATCAAAATTACCAGGAATATGTTTTTTAATCAAATCACTAAGCCAAGAAGGAGTATGAGAAGGATTATCATAATAAGAATACTGATTAAATGTACATGTTATTAATTCAATGTCATAAGAGCTTAATTTACTATTTATAAACCAGTTGTCCCAGATGTCAAAAAGAACTACTTCTTTATAAGAATTTCTATCTTTTAAATAGCTTTGATTATACTTAGGACCCGTTAAGTAATTTCCAATAATATATGTGGAAGTAGATCCATCATAATTTTCAGATTTATATTCTACATCTTTATGTTTTTCAATAAGATTGTCTAATGATTTTAATTCATTGATAACTTCATCAATAGGGATTGAATAGCTATACCATTCTTCTTCATTATTATTTTTATTATTATTATTAAAATTTTTATTATTATTATTATTATTTTTGAAATTATTATTATATTTTTCATCTTTTTCATTGTTATTATTTATAATATCAATATTATCTGCTTGATAAGCTATTTTTGAAATATTATGAGTTTTCCAAAATGGCTCTTTAACTTTTGGTTTTATTCCTTTTTTTAGTTCTTCTGGATTATAAAGACCAAAACCATTAGCTAATGAATAAATATCATCATCAGATTCTAATGTTTTTATCAGAGCTTTTTCTTTAATGGTTAATCTTTTCCTTAGCTTAAATTCTTCTAATAGATTAGCTATTTTTTCATTAGAAATTCCAACTTTACTATCATTATTATCCTTTGTCTTTTTATTTTTATCTTTATTCTTATTTTTAAGTCTAATTAAAATATCTAAACCTGCTGTTCTCTCTTCTGAAGTTTTTGCTTCAAGTAACCTACAAGCTGAGGAGAAAAACTCCATGTCACTTTGGAGTGATAAAATTTCTAATACTCCTTTTCTAAGACTTGCTGATTTTCGTTTTAAAAGAATTTCTATGTTTTTTACTTCACTTTCTTCTAATTTTTCAATATTTTTTATGGATTTCATAGCAATATCTTGAACCCAATTACTTCTATCAGCTAATGCTTCCATTACAAAACTTCTTTGTTTTTCATTCAAAGGTTTTTTAGATTTTTCTTCACCATCATATGACCATCTTTTCTCCCCCAAATAAGATGAAGAGAAGTTATACCTTTGATCTGCACTCATAAATTTATAATATTCAAGTAAATCGTCATAATCATTAAATTCATCACTAATACTTAATATTTTAGCCATTACACTTTTTTGATCAATAACTAAATTAAACCAAGAAAATACAACTCCTTTTTTTAGTTTCGAAGTTTTACCAATTCGTGAAAATAAGTTTAAAAGTAATTTTTTTAATTTTTTAGATTCTTTTTTAGCTATTTCATTATCATCAAAAGAATTAGGTATTTGAACAACTTTAGAGGCAAGATAAGCTATTTCTAGATTTTTTGACTCAATGGAATCCTGAATCTTTTCATTGAAATCAAGTTCTGTCTGTTCTAAAAAGTAAAGTACTAATATTTTTTGTGTATCTGACCCTTCAAGTAGCTTATCAATAAACCCATAAGTTTTCTCAATATCATTGACTCCACAAGCCCATAGAGCCATGTAAATTTCTAAATTATCCTTTAAATTAGCTATTCGCTCTATAGCTTCATTTTCCGCATTTAAAAGATTTTCATCATTTAAATATTTTAATCCTAACTCCATAGCTCTTTTAACGGTGTTTTTACGAGGTTCTTCCCATCCTAATCCTGTCCACACATCAAAAGCTCTAACAACTGAACTAAATCTAGTTAAATCATTTTGAACTATGACTTCTATGATATATTTTAAATTATTCGGATGAGCTTCATCTAATACTTCAAGTATTGTTTGTCTAAGTCCTTCCTGTCTTTGAGCAGATAAAAGAAGACGAGAAATTGCCTTTCTTGACTCCTCCCTATCTAAAAGAAGGAGTGTTTTAATGATATTTGAATCTATTTTTCCCTCTTGTGACCTTCCATAAACAATATCCAACATTAGCTTGTAAATATCCTCTCTTCCAGATTCAATAACTACACAAAAAATAAAACTTAATGAGTTATAATAATCATACATCCCATAAGAATATTTTACATAGTCAATCAGATCAAAATCATAGTTAAAATTACTATAAACTTGGTTTAACCACAGAATTTTTGCTTTAATAGGTATTCTCTTGTTATTTGAAGCTCTGAAAGACCTTCTTAAATATCCAGTTTGATACATGTAATTTTGTTTGAAAACCCAAGCTTTTCTTACTAACTCAGCATATTCACCACATAATTCTTTTAAAATATTAAAAGCCTGACCCTCCCACTGAAAATCAGCTCCCCACTCTTTAATTAACTTATTATCATCAAAAACATAATCAAAAAGTTCTACTAAAACCATCATCTTTTCATCAGCAGAATCTTTGAAAGTTTTTTTCAATTCTTCTTTTTTAGCCCATACATCATTTTCAAGCCGATGCTCATCTAAAAACTCTTGGATTTCCATGATAATTATCCCCTAACTTTTTTATAATCATTTGAAAAATTTTATTATTTTACAAAATTAAAATAATTTTACAAAATTAAATCTCAATAAATCATATATAAAAAGAATATGTAATTAATTTGTATTAAATTTTAAAAAATAAGAAGAGTCAAATTCAAAAAATCGCATGAAAAACGTGTACATAACTTTGATGGAAAAAGTAATACTCGAAAATTTAAAACAAATAAATAGCTAGTTACAGTTCAATTCAAAAAAAAAAAAAAAACATTAATCATTCAATAAATAATAAATAATAAATAATAAATAATAAATAATATTATCTATAATTTTTTAATAATCCCCATATTCCTTTTCAAATAGTTTTAAATAATAGGAGATACGCAATTTTAATTGACTATGCTCTATTTTAGTCAAGTTCGCCAAAAAACTATTTGGTTTTTTAATCAAATGTTTTTGTGTTGTGATTCTCAAAAGACCTTTTTTATGGTTATATAATAATGGTCTTTTTTACTGCTAAAGTCTGTATTCATGGATTAAGTACTTATTCTAGAGAAGTACTTTGCAGACAAGCAGACACACATTCTTTTTTTTAAATAAATTTTTTCATGTAAATAATGAAATTGATTTAATAAAATAAAAAAATAAAAAAAAAATTCTTAAAAATAGTTATTTCAGGAATAAAATCTAGTTTTATAATAATTACATTAATTCTTCTCTTAAATCAATTGTGTCTTTTAAATCAGGACCTGTTGAAATAATGGTTACAGGAACACCAGTTTCATTTTCAATTTCTTCAATAAAACGTTTTGTCTCTCCAGAAATAGCTGAATAATCTTGAGTTCTTTCACAATCAGGATACAATCTATCAACACAAGTTAAAGCTATTTGAGTAGCTCCATTTATCATACAAGCCTCTTTAGCTAAATCCATATCAAAAAGACCAACCCTTCTTCTTCTACCTGTAACAGTACCATACTCTTCCAGTCCCATATCTTCAGCTTTTTTTTGCTCAATTTCGGTTGAAAATGGACCTTCACCTACTCTTGTTATATAAGATTTAAAAACAATAAAAACATCATCAATCTTAGTCGGTCCAACACCAACATCAGCTGCAAAGGTACTTGCAGTTGTATCCTTGCTTGTAACAAATGGATAGGTTCCATAATACAGGGAAAGTCCAAATCCTTGAGAACCTTCAATGAAAACTTCTTCTCCATCATCAATAGCTTGATTAGTTTCTAAAGGAACATTAGTAACATAATCTTTTAATACATCTATTTCTTCAGCTAATTTAATTGTTCTCATAACACGGTCTGAATTTGATGGACCACAGCCAGTTCCAGTACTTCCAATCTTTTTATATAAATGATCTGAACCTTGATCACGATCTTTATGTTCTTTTTCTATTATAGAGCAACGATAATCCACAAAAGTTCTGTTATCAACGTTATATTTATTTAAATACTCCAATTCATAGAAAAATACTTCAGGGTCAACTAAAACTCCCGCACCAATAAGGAGTTTAGCCTCTTTATTAACAAATCCTGCAGGTGTAAGTCTTAAACCATATCTTTCACCATTAAACTCTACAGAATGACCCGCATTCGGACCAACTCCTGCACGGGCTATTATACTAGGTTTATCCTTGTCACAAAGATAAGTAATGCACTTACCTTTACCTTCATCTCCCCATGCTCCCCCAACTAAAATATTACAAGTCATTTTTTCAATCTCCCAACTCTTATATAGATTATAATCTAATTCATTTCTATTAATGATAATAGTTTTAATATACTTTAAGTGTTGATAAAATTTAACAATCATTAATAAATATAGATTGATAAGTTTATATCTATCTTAGTAAAGTATTCATTACTGATATAATAATTTAATATTAATCATTAACTAAATATAAAAAACATCCACAAATTCACTACAAAAAATATCCACTAACTAAATATAAAAAACATCCACAAATTCACTACAAAAAATATCCACTAACTAAATATAAAAAACATCCACAAATTCACTACAAAAAATATTCACTAACTAAATATAAAAAATCTAATATGATAATTTTTTTAATAACTTTTAGAGACATTTCTATTTAGAAATATCAAACAATAAATATTGATACATTATAATATATTAATTTAATTGATTGAGTTCAAATTATTTTTCCATAAATTAACATTATCCAATAAAATTTCACTTAAATCAAGTAAAAATTAAACAAATGCCAAGGGATAAATTCATAAAATAATGGATTTATTATATTCAATTTAAATTAAAATTCTTAATTAATTTATGATTATTAAAATTATAAATACTGAGTATTTTTTTAATATTAAAATTTATTAAAATAAAGCAATTTAATGAACATGTGATATTAATGAATTATAGTCTTGAAAAAAGATTCTGATTAAAACAAAGAAAATAAAGATTAATATTTTTTATTAAAAAAATATGAAAATTATTAATTTATATATAAATAAACATAATAATTTAATACCAATAATTAAGGTTTATATATAACATATGGAAAACTATAAAATATATTACTAACAAAATCAATACATTAATTTAACAGAATTAATCAAAATTGGATTTTAGAGATATTATTTAATGGAGATGAGTATTATTAAAAGCCTAAAAAAGAGATATTTTATAATTTTAATGTTTATAGCTATGATAGCATCTGTGTCTTCGGTATCAGCTAATGATTTTCCAATGATCACAGATAAAAATATTTATGATTCAGATATTGTAACTTCAGGAAAATCTCAGCATGCAGTGGTGAATTTAAATGAAAAAATTTCTTTTAGTGTATCAACAATTAACATTGACAGAGTAGACTGGAATTTTGGAGATAAAACAAATTTAAAAAAGACAAGAACAATAAATCAAACATCAACTGTTACACACACCTTCAAAAAAGTAGGTACTTACAAAGTTAAGGTTAATACATATAGTAATAGTGGGAATATTAATCTACAGAATACCGAAGATTTTTTAACAGTTAAAGTTGTTAAAAAACCAGATCTTGTTTTAACAAGACTTAATTATGCTCGTAATGGGAAAAATATTGTTGGTTTTCAGGCAACAGTGAAAAATAAAGGTAAACTTGCTTCAAAAGCATGTTACATGAAAATGTGGTATCAAGATACAAAACTCAAAAAAGAGGCTAAAACAGTTAAAATCTCTGGATTGAAGCCAGGTCAAAGTACTTCAGTAATAATAAACTTCCAAATACCTTACAAGTACAGAAACTATATTTCATATGTAAAAGTTGATTCAACCAATATAATAAAAGAATCTATTAAATCAAATAATCAAAAATCTTTAAATGGTCTAATCAAATAAAAATGATTATTTTCCATCTTTATTTTTTCTAAATCATTATCTTTCTTTATAATAATTAATTTGATAATTTAATTTTTAGATAGTTAATTTTCATGAAAATTGATTGGTTTTGATAATTAAATTTTATAGATAGTCAATTCTTATAATATATAATAATTAAATAATTAATAATTATAATCTTGAAAGAAAATATTTTAATTAATAATTATGAGAATATTAATTTATTTTTAAAAAATCATTTTT
>WRMT01000092.1 GCA_009777005.1 Methanobrevibacter sp.
ATATTATCATTTTAAAAATCAATTGTTTTTTATTATACTCATTATTTCCCTTTTATTTTAAGAATTATTCTATGATATAAGGTTTTGAATTTCATATCACATGATTTAAATTTTCAAAAATTTAATCCAATAATAAACAATCGCTCATGTATGCCAATCATTGTAAAATTAATATCGCTTGAAAACTTCCTTATAGGATGTTTAGCAAAGATTAAAAACATTCTAATGTTTTCATGATTTAAAATTTTACACGATAAAATCATTTATTGATATATTACTGACAAATCTAATTTTTGCTAGTATGTATACAAGAACATAACCTTTATTTTTTCTTTTCAAGACAATAATAATTCTTTTTTATTAGAACATTTTTATTTTTTTATTTTTATTTTTTTTCCCTCTCTCTCTCTCTTTCTATTTAATGGGAGTATAAGTTTTTTTCATCTTTAAAGATTAAGGAAAGTCATCAAATGAGGTATAAATAATGAAAGAAAGATTGATAAAAATCACCATGAAAAGTTTGTGTTTTTTTAAAAAATGACAAGATTCTGTGAAATGTTTAAAAAGTCTTAATAGATAAATAATCAACTTATACTGTGATTTTGATAATTATATTGATGAAAAAATAGAAAAATTTAAGTGGGAGAATCTGTAGTAAAACAATTATCCAATTATTTGTGTAAAAAGGAACCTAGCTAAAATTAAGTATTTTAGTGAATATTACATAATTTGTTTTCATTTTATTCCTCAAAATAGATTGTATAACTTTCAATTAATGATAGTATTATTCGCTATATTTTACTATAACGAAGTTTAAGTAGTAATTTAAGCACTATACAAATTATGTCTTAATAAAAAAAAATAATTGGGGAATTTGTTGACTCATGTAGCTATTTATCTAATGCTACTGTTGATTAAGTATTCATTATTAAATATTTAAATTTTTCTATTTATTATAAATACTATCCACTTAGTCAATCAGTATTTTTGTATTAAAAATAGCTTAAAAAGAATTATTTGATAAATGGAGTTACAAGCTCGTTGTGCATTTTTTTAAGTCTATATATAGCATCATCAGCATTAGCTAATCTTTTTTTCCATTTATTAGCTACAAATTCTATATCAACTTCTTTAGAACCATTGAATAGATTATCACTATGAGAAACTATTTTTTCCTCAAGTGTTACTGGTAAGTAGTCTTTTTTTGGAAGTCCTAGATCAATAGCTTCTTTTTTTGTAATACCTGAACCAATATGTTTTTCAATTATATTAGCTACTTCATTTGAAAAACCATGTTTAATAGCTATTTTTGAGCCGATAATAGCATGATTAATATCATTAGTCTTTGATCTTCCAATATCATGTAAAAGAGATCCTTTTTTTATTAGGTCATTGTCCACATTAAAATTCTTTGATATTTCTATAGCTTTATTATAAACAGCTATTGAATGATCAATAACCCATTCAGGACAATTTTCTTGTTTTAAAATTTTTATTTCCATGAAAACACATAAAAATAGCTAATTATTGTAAATATTACTGTGTATCGGATAAAATAATTATTTTATAATAAATAGTATCATATTCTAATTTTTATCTTAAAAATAGTAAGGAATTTTAAAATTAGTTTTAATAATTATATAAAATAGTTTGATTCTGTAATTAATTAATAATGAATTTTTCAATTGGTTTTATATTTATGGAAAATAAATTGATTCTTTAATTATTAGGATTTATGTGAAAAACATAAGTTTCACGTGAAAAATAAAAGTTTAGAAATGAAAGATAGAATATTAGAAATTTTAAAGATTAATTAAATAAAAGATTTTATATTAAAAGAAATGTGTTTTTTTATTTTGCATTATTTGATTTAACAAGGTCATAGGTTTCTTTGCAGGATTCAATTTCTTCTTTTATTTTTTCTATTAGTTTGTGATTATCTTCGAATTTGACTTCGTCTCCACATTCTGGACATAGAAAACCTTTTTCAGCGGCTTCATCAAAATCAAATCTTGAATGATTTTCAGGACACACAAAAAACATGTTGTTTTTTTCATATTCAAGTAACTTTTCTAAGCTTTTTATCATATTTTTAGAATTAGATTCTATTTGGGATGAAACTTCATCTGAATCAAATTCCCAGGAATATGTAAACCATTGGGTTTCAGGATCTTTACTTCGTTTGTAACTGGCTAATCCAGCATCATACAACTTGTATAATACTTTTCTAACAATATTTAATTTTATACCAGTTTTTTCAGCTATTTCTTCGTCTTTATCCGTACCATTCAAAAGACACTCAACAATTTTCAAATTTTCTTCATCTTTTACAACATTATTTAGTAACTCTTGAACTAATGGATCATTTAACATGGAGTCTCCCTCAGTAATATAACTCAAATTCTTTCCAATGTAATTTATAATAAGTATTTCTTTAAAATTAATACATTGCTGATTTCAAGTATTACTATTATTTTATTTGGATAAAAACAGTAAAAAAAATTAAATAATAGTATAATGATTATTTTGTTATATATATTTTTAAAGGTATATAAAATTATCTATTTTTATAATTTTTTTAAAAATAATTTAAAATTTTATTTTTAACTTATAAAATTTATTGATTTCATTATTTTTTTTTTAAAAATAATTTAAAACTTTATTTTTAAATTATAATATTATTGATTTCATTATTTTTTTTAAAAATAATTTAAAACTTTATTTTTAACTTATAAAATTAAAAATCTTTTATAAATAATCAAAACTCATTTTTTAGCTTATAAAAATTTTTATAAATAATAAATTATCTTTAAAATTATTTGTTTTCTAATATATTCTCTATATAGCTATTGAAAACAGTTTAAATCTTTTTTCTTACAATAACTGCTGGAGTGTGTACTATTGAATCTAAAGATTCAAAGGTAACTGTGTTTTCACTAGTTTTTAAAACATCTCTTACACTATAAATGGTTTCCATATTTGTGGAAAGTGTTTTTTGATAATTCTCAGCTACATTAGCTATTTCCATAGCTTTTTCAATATCTATTATACAAGAGCTTCCAAGTGGAGTTGAACCGAGATTATCAGAAAGTTGCCCTAAAACGTAGGCAAAAACACCTTTATTTGCTTTAATTGGTTCAATAGCTATTGGCAATCCAGTAAAATATGTATTTCTTCTTTTATATGTTGCATCAGTATCGGTTATTAAAACATGAATGTTTTTTCCAGTTTTATCTTTGATTTCATTAGCTATTTTTTTTGCTACTTTTTCAGGGTTTTTTGGAAGTAAAGAGACTAAAGTTCCAGGAGCATTACTCAAATCAATTCCAGCTTCTGAAGCTGGTTTTAAAGCATGTTTCCATCCATATAATTGCAAAACAAGTTCTTTATGTCTTTCTGATTCTTTTGGAAGTCTTCTTAAATTTTTTATAGTTCTTTTTTTAATCTTAAGAACTGGTCCAAGAAAATATCCCCAAATATATTTACTCCAAACTCTAGCTAAAAATTTAGCTTTAATAGAAGGTTCAAAGTTCACTTCATCTACTAACCTTCCTTGTGAAATAGCTATTGGTGTTTCAGCTATAACTAAATAATCATTATCATTTGAAATAGCTATAACTTGGTTTATTATAGGATTTAAACTTTCATTAGGTTTTATATACTTTGTTTCAATAGGAATAACAATGTATTTTTCAGTTTCAATAAATTTATACTCTATTCCTTCTTTTGTTTTAGCTTTTTTGTATGTTGGATTTTTGTTGGAATCTTTAGCTATTTGGTTTTTTTTCCTTGGGTTTTTCCTTGGGTTTTTAGCTATGTGGTTTTTGTTGGAATCTTTAGCTATTTGGTTTTTTTTCCTTGGGTTTTTGTTAGGGTTTTTAGCTATTTGGTTTTTGTTGGAATCTTTAGCTATTCCTTTTTTTAAATTTTTATCTTTCATATAATCAAGGCAATGTTAATAAATAAGAGAATTGGAATCAAGGGCATTATAAGAAAATTAGAAGGAATTAATATTTTTTTATTTAAACTTTTCCCAGAGTATCTCCTCTTAATCCTCTTCTAATTGTTTCAAGTGAAGTTATATCATTTGAAGATATATTTCCCAAATTAACCTCTGGTCCAGCTTTTAAAACAAAGTAGATTTGCTGATCTTTATTAGGAGCTTCCCAAATGATTTTATCATTAGCTAATTTTTTTAATAAATAGCTAACTTCTTCATCTTTAGCATTACCTGATTTATCAAATATGCCTATATTTTTTCCACCTTCTCTAGCTTCTATTATTACTTTACTAGAACCAACTTTAATTTCTTCCTTAATTGACTCAATCCTACTATCTATATCTATCTTTGAATCTTCTTCAGGATCTTTTTTACCAACTTCTGAAATCACTTGAAATCCTTTATCTTTGGCAGTAGCTATGAAATCTAATTTTTCTTCTGTTTTCATATCTGTTGAACCATCAGATATTTCAATAGTTTTAAAACCCATTGATGATGCTTCTTTAAAATATTCAGAAACTTTATTTTGGGTGTAAGCTATTTCAAAAAGGGTTCCTCCAGGATAAGGGATTATATCAAATGATTCATACATTTTTATTTTATTCATAACAATATCTCTATCATGGAGGACGATAGTTCCCCAACCAAATTTTAATAAATCTACATAATCTCCAGCTATTTCCATCAAACTTTTAGCTGTTTCATATCCTAATCCTTTATCCAATGCCATTGTAAGTCCGTTATTCCGTGGTTTTTCTAATCTGTTTGGAAGAAGAAAGCTAAATGATTTCATATATTCACCTATTTGAATTGATTTAATTGATTTTTTTTAAAGAACTTTTTTTTTAAAAAAAGATATAATATCTAATCTTAATATCTAGATTATATTTAAATTTAAAATTTATAAAATTATTAATTAAGAATAATATGAAATTAAGAATATTAAAAATCATCTAATTAATATTCATGAAATGCATATAACAATATTTAAATATTACTATTTTCATATAATTTATTACAAAAATATTTATATTATAAATAGCTAAAAATATTTGTAAATATTATTTAATTTTTAAAATAACATTTCTTTTTTTAAGATAGGTGGAAATAAATGACAAATGTTATCAACAAAGAATCTGAGAATTCTTTTTTATTATTAGAAGGAATACAAAATGGGTTTTCCATGGTTGTTGATTTTTTAAAATATTGCAAAAATGTTATTGCAAGTGATAAAAAACAACATATACCAAATAATAACGACAATTCTCTTTTATTGAATGTGTTGAATATTTACGCTGACATTATGTTTGAAAACGAAACAATGAAAGAAGAATTTTATTTAATCTCCCAATTACATGATATTTTAGAATACTTTTTTAGTAAAAAAATTGGTATTGATAATGCTAGTTTCATGATTGATTTGTTAGAATCCAATCTAGTATTTCTTAATCAAAAATTAAAATTGATGAGAAGTTTTTCTATTAGAGATGACAAGTTTATTGAAAAATATAATATAATATTCGAGAAATATCAAAAAATATTTGCTAAACATGAATCCATTTTCTATACTGAGATTTATACCTCTAAACCTAGGCATAAAAAGACATTAAATTCTATTTATACTATCATGAAAGAAGATAATTTAATGAAGGAATAAATAATGTCTCTTTTTTTTGATACTAATGTGTTAATAGCTTATATTTTTAAATGGGACCCTTGGTACTCCTATGCAAAAAACACATTTAAAGAAACCAGTAATAGCTATTTTTCAGATACTGTAGATGAAGAAGTGAGCAAAAAATTCCAAGAACTCCTAAAAAAATATGTTTGTTTTTTGGACTTGCTTATTAGAAAATTACAACAGTTTAAAGGTTTTTTAACCAAAAAAGATTTATTAAGAATTGCAAATCTGATTAATGTTAAAAAAATTAATAAATTAAAAATTATTGAATCTATTTGGGATGATGAAGGATTTAACTTTGATGAAAATTGTGAGTTTATAGTTTCAACATTAAAAGAAATAAAATCTGACTTCAAGCAAGATTCTTTTTCAAGGAAAACTAATTTTGTTTCAATGTTAGAATTACACATTCGAAATAGAGAACATCCCAATATTGAGAGAGAATTAAAGAAAAAAATACATTTTCCGGACTGGAAAATATTTTTAGATGCGTATGACTTGTTTATTTATAAAGAACCTAATCTAGAAGTTGTAACTTCTGATGCTAAACCAGAAAATATTGAATATATTCTAAAAATAACAAAGTTGCCTAAAATTACAGATTTAGCTTCAAGAGTGTTTAAATAACTATTTTTTCATAAGTAAAGTGTTTGTTGCATTTTTTTTATTATCATACATTCTTGTTTTATTATGAATACCTTGTATAAAATATTTATATGGAAAATAAAATATTAGGATGTTTTGTAATAATAATTTTTTTAATTTTAACAATTTATTGGATTTTTTAAGTTTATATGTTCACTTAAATTAGATTATTTTTAAATAATTTTTTTTTTAAAACTTTAAAACCACTAATTTTCTTTATTTTTATAAAATAAATCATGAATATTATTATATTCCATTTAAATAACAAATTCTATTTTATTTGAAAAAATTTCTTTTTTTTAGTTTAAATAATCCATAATCTCATTTATTTCCCATTAAAAAAATTTAATAAGATATCTATTTTTCAATAATTAATTTAAAATTTTAATCTTTATAAGAATAAATATACAAAAATACTTTATAATAAATTATAAACTTATTTTATTAAATTATTAAATTTTTGTTTAAAACATTAACAGAAATAATAATAATTATGAGAAATAAAATACAAATCAATAATTAACTTTTTTTGAGGTAATCACATGAAAAAATCAATTACTTATTTTGAAAATCCTGGGAAAGAAAATACTGATGAATTAATTCAATTAATAAAAGAAAGACTAAAAGAGTCAAATATAAAATATGTAGCTATAGCTTCTGCTTCTGGAGAAACTGCTTTGAAATTATCTAAAGAGCTAGATGATGTAACTATTGTAAACACTACTCATCATGCTGGATTTAAAGAAGCAAATAAATTAGATATTTCTGATGATATGAGAGCTAAACTTGAAAAAGAAGGAATTGTTACATTTGTAGGATCTCATGCATTAAGTGGTGTTGGTAGAGGAATCTCAAATAAATTTGGTGGTTTCACACCTGTTGATATTATAGCTGAAACAGCTAGAATGTTTTCACAGGGTATTAAAGTTTGTGTTGAAATATCCATAATGTTAGCTGATGCTGGATTAATTCCTGTTGATGAAGAAATATTAGCTATTGGTGGAAGAGCACATGGTATTGATTCTGCAGCTATAATAACTCCAGCTAATATGACAAAGGTTTTTGATATGAGAATACATGAAATAATAGCTATGCCAAGACCTTGAATTCTTATTGGCTGTAGCTATGCTGTGACCTTTAATTCCTTTTGGCATTAGCTATTGAAAGAATAATAGCTAGGTCAAGACCTTGAATTCTTATAAACAATAGCTATTGAAAGAATAATAGCTATTTTTAATTTTTGTTAGATTATATACTAATTTTTTCATAATACTTTGTATGAAAATTATTTAAAAAAGTAATATTAATGCGAAATTTCACTGATTCAAACACTAAATATTTTCAAATTTCTAACATATCTATTCCAAGTAATATTTTTCAATTTAGTTTAAATTTTTTTACAGATTTAATTATTAAACTATTGAATATTTTTATAATTTATAATTTTAATTTAAGTATTTGAATTTAGGTATTTGACATAGATTTCACATGATATAAATAGATTTGTAGTGATTATAATCGCTGCATTTAAATATAACTTATTACATATCATTTAAACATATTTAATAATGTGGGGAAAGTAAGTGAAATTTATAGATGATGCGATAAAAGAATCTGAAAAGAGGATGGAAACGGAACATCCAGATAGACTATCTGCAGAACTGGATGATGAGCTAATAGAAAACATTAAGAGAAGTAGAGTAAAGATCCTTGTCGTTGGTGTTGGTGGAGCTGGAAATAACACGATTACAAGGCTTAATGAAATTGGAATCGAACATGTACATACCATAGCTGCTAATACTGATGCACAAGATTTATATTATTGTCAAGCTGATGAAAAAATACTTCTTGGTCCAAAAACTTGTGGAGGTAAGGGTGCTGGTGGAGACCCGCGTGTTGGTGAGGAAGCTGCTGAAGAAAGTGAAGATGATATTAAAGAGAAACTTGAAGGAGCAGACATGGTTTTTATTTCTTGTGGTCTTGGAGGGGGAACTGGTACAGGTTCATCTCCAGTAATTGCTAAGTTAGCTAAAAAAGCTGGTGCTTTGACCGTGGCTGTAGTTTCTATGCCTCTTAGTGCTGAAGGATTTCTAAGAAGAGATAAAGCAGAAAAAGGATTAGAAAAACTCCAAGAAAGTGCAGATACAGTTATTGTAATTCCAAATGATAAGCTATTAGAAGTAGCTCCTAATCTAACAATAAATAATGCATTTTTGGTTCTTGATGAAATTTTAGTTCGTGCAGTTAAAGGAATAACCGAGTTAATCACAAGACCAGCTTTACTTAATCTAGACTTTGCAGATGTTAGGAGTATTATGCAAGGATCTGGAATGGCAATGATTGGTATGGGTGAGTCCGATTCGGGTGATAGAGCATTTGAATCGGTTCATGAAGCAATTAACAGTCCATTACTTGATTTGGATGTTTCTGATGCTAAAGCAGCATTAATCAATATATCTGGTAGTTCTGATTTAACATTATATGAATCTGAAAAAATTGTGCAAATTGTTGGTGATAAATTAGATCCAAAAGCTAATATTATTTGGGGAGTTCAAATTGATGATGCTCTTCAAAATACTATAAGAACAACAATTATTGTTTCAGGGGTTAATTCTCGTGCAAGATATATTGATGAGGGACATGATCCAATAAGAGAGTATGAACCTGGTTCAAAACTAGTAAAAAATCCTTTAGACATGAAAAACATGTTAGAAGAGAAAAATCCTTTAGATGATTTTGTAGATGGTAAGTTCTAATTGATTTTTAATTAGCATTATTTTTTAGATAATATATATAATATATAATAGCTATTTGTCTTTGGTTTGAAAGAATGTTTTGTGTAGCTATTTATATTTGCTTTGAAAAAAATGCTTTGATTTAACTTATAGGATGAATTTAATAAATAATGAATTTTAATACATTATATGGCATCTATTATATTAAATAGCAGAGAACTAGCTAGAAATTATTTAAATGATTTAATGATAGCTAAGTTAAGGAAAGGTTTTTTGAAATAGCTATTGAATTTTGAATATATGAGATAAAAATCATATAGATTTATATTTAGTACCCACATTTTTCATGATAATATTATAAATTCATATTTCAAAATTGTAGCTAATTACTAAATTTTTTTAACATTTAAACATTTTTTTAATAGTAATAATTAATAGTAATAATAGTAATAATTTTCATCATCATTCTCTGTTAAATCATTTTAAATTTATTTAAATGATTTTGAATATTATTTATAATAATTTTATTGATTAAAAACAGAAGTAAAATATTATATATAATAAATTCATATTTCACTATAATATAATAAATTCAAAATTAGTTTAATTAGTAATAATGCTTTTTTTATTAATCGAGTTTAATTATTAATAAAAATTTTTAAGTAGTGTTGAACTTATAAATTAAAGCAAAAGTTTATAAATCGATACTCATAATATCTATAATACTTCATGTTAATTTATATTGAATTAAGTGTAATATTGTTTTTTTATTAAAAGTAGGGATTTTCAATGAATGTTAAGGAATCTATTAACCGTTTTTTTAAACAATGTAAGAGAGTTCTTAGAGTATCTAAAAAACCTGATAAAGAGGAATTTTTTAATTTTTCTAAAGTAACTGCTTTAGGAATAGTTATAATTGGTGTAATCGGATTTGTAATTATTTTAATTTCTCAATTAATAGGTATTTAGATTATTACTCTTTTCTTACTATAATATCATTAATTGTTTAAAATAATCTTGATTTAAGATTATGAATATGGTATTAAAGTAGATAGTTTTAAATTTAAGATTATTTTTAATTATTATTAAATAATATTTAAAAAATTTATTAATTAATATTTAAAATTATTAAATAATATT
>WRMT01000093.1 GCA_009777005.1 Methanobrevibacter sp.
TGTAATGGATCAAGAATGTACTGGAAGAAGAATTGGAAATAAAAATAATTTAATTAATGAAATTACAAGTTGGTGCAATGATAGGAATGAAAAAAAGAGTAAAATTCATTGGAATTTTACAAAAAATAAAGCAGATGAGAAATTATCAAAACTTTATATATGAAATGAATTTTGAGAATTAAATTGTCATGACACTAGTTGTTAATATAAATAGTTTTCATGGTAAATTAACATATGTTTATGTTAAAAATATTGGCATAATTTTATGGAAAAATTTATATATTTTTCATGCCATAATATATTATAGTTTAGGAAATAATTTTTTTTTGAAAACCATTATTTAATTCATTACTTTTTAGTACTTAGTGTTAGATTAATGAATCTAATTAATTTTTTAAAAACTTTTTAAGTTTTGATTTTCCAAAATAAATATTTTTTTACAATTATTCATTAAATAAAATCTTATTTAGCTTAAATTTTTTCAATAAATAAAAACTTCATTTTTCTAAATTTGAAAAATTTTTTTCAACAAGGATAAGTTTTATTAAATATTGATAAGAACAGTTTTCTCTCAACTAAATATCAAAGAGGGTGATAAAAATGAATAAGGAGATAGGAGATAGATTAAAGAAATTAAGGGAGGAAAGTAATTATACTCAAGAACAAATAGCTAACTATTTAGGAATCACTCAAGGACAACTTTCTAAAATTGAAAGTGGAAACAGAAAGCTTAATTTGAATTTGTTAGATAAAATTTCTTCATTATATAATTGTTCTCATGAATATATTTTATTAGAGTCTGAGGAATATTCTATTCCAAAACTTGCTTTCAGAGTTAGTGAAAATTCTGTTGATTTAAATCTTGTTGCTAAAATGAATCAAGTTATTAAAAATTTAAAATTTTTAAAAAGTTTGGATTATGAGGAATAGTATGAAACAATATCATGAAACTAATCAATTAGCTGAAAATTTAAGAAGAGAGTGGGGAATTGATAATTATGCACCTATTGATATTTTTTCACTGTCGATTGAAAAAATGCATAATTTAACCTTAATTTTATTACCATTAGATGAAAAAGTTAGTGGATGTAGTTCTAAAGTACATGATGATCAACTTATTTTGATTAATTCCCAACATTCTAAAGGTAGACAAAATTTCACTTTGGCACATGAATTATATCATCTAATATATGAAGATAATGAGGAATGGTTAATTTGTGGTAGTGTTAAAAAAAATCATTTTAGTGAAAAGGAAGCAGATAATTTTGCATCTTCCTTATTGATGCCAAGTGGTGCACTACACGAATATATGAAAAAAAATCATATTAAAAAATGGACTTTAGTGGATATAATATCTTGTGAGCAATTTTTCAAAATCAGCCACATAGCTATGTTATGTAGATTGAGAGTTGAAAAATTAATCACATATGATGATTTTATTCTCTATAAAGATAATGTTAAAAAAGAATCTATGAAATTAGGTTTTAGCAGTGAATTATATAACCCTTCTTCTGAAAGTAAGAAATACTTTTCTTTTGGTAACTATATACGCTTAACTGAAAAAGCATATGAAAATGGCAAAATATCTATTGGAAAAAAAGAAGAGCTATTATTAGATGTTTTCAGATCAGATATTGTTTATAACCTTCAAGAAGGGGATTTTCTTGAATGATAAACCAATCTTTTATGATACTGATTGTTTAGCTAGTTTTTTAATAATTGGTAAAGATTTTATTTTACAAGAAATGTTTTCAAAGATAATTATCCCCACACCAGTTTATGATGAACTTTTTAATGAAAGTACTCCAGTTATAATAAAGAATAATTTAAAGTCTTTGATTAAGAGGGGTTTTGTAGAAGTTAAAGATATGAGTATAACATCGAGAGAATATACTGCCTATAGATGTATTATAGATGGGCTTTGGGGTGAAAAACGTCTAGGTAGAGGTGAAGCATCAGTAATTGCTTTTGCAATTGAAAATAAAGGTATTGTTGCCAGTAATAATCTAAGTGATGTTAAAGAGTTTACTGATAAATACAACTTACCTCTTCTAACCACTGCTATTATTTTAGCTAAAGCCGTTGAAAGTCATTTAATAAATGAATCCAAAGCAAATAAGCTATGGAAAAAAATGTTAGAAAAAAATAGAAATTTACCCGATGATTCTTTTTCTAATTATTATCAAAATAAATACAAAACAGATTGTGATGACTTTTTTTTAAATAGATGGGAATGAACATGGTTTTAAGTTTTATTTCACGGATTATTTTTCATAGTTATCTATATTATTCTTATTTAGGATAATAAGCTCTTCAAACTTTTCAAAATCAGGTAATTTAATAATAGTTCCATTATTCTTTTTTAATTGAAAAGTTTCATAATCATCCTCTTCAATAGGAAACAATATAAAGTTTTTGTCTTTTAAGGGTACTGCTCGTTCATTTTTAAAAAAACTCAAAAATAAAACCTTCTATTGGATTGTTATTTAAATTATATGTATTATAGCTAATTACCTAATAATTTTCCAAAAAATTTAGTTAATTTATAAATGAGATGGAAATTTTAAGGAAAGAAGTTTGGTAATAACCTATAGTAGTACATAAAGAAATTCACTCTTTTTCTTTTTTTCAAAGTAATTTGGAATTATCCAATTAAAATCCCTTCTTTTTCTACATTAGCTATGAGATTACTATTTTTATTATATGTATAGTCTTTATTTGATAATAATATGACTGAAATATCTTCATCGTCATTTAAATAAATTTCATATGCTTTATTGTAAATGTCATCTTCAACTTTATATTTATCTTTAGCTATTACTAAAATATCTATATCCGAATCTTGTTTATCTTCATTTCTTGCAACAGAACCAAACAATATAACTTTTTCTATTTCAGAATGGTTTAAAGACTCAGCAAAATCAATAGCTATTTGTTTCTTATCTGTCATATCTAATCATCTCTTTATAATCATATATTATGAACTTATTGTTTAATAAATTAAACTAAACTAGGATAGTTATTTTTTTAATCTTAAAATCTAATGAATCACTAAATTTTGAAATTCAATTAAACTATTCCTGGTATATTTTAAAATAAAGTATTGTACTTATTTAATTCAGTTTTTATTTTAAAGCTTAAGAATTTGAAATTTCATTAAAAAAATGAAAAGTTATCCCTATTTTCAAAGTGAAACATGTATTTTTTAAATTGCAATATACTTATTTTTTGTATTAAAATCAATAATTACCATGCTTATCTTTTTAACTAATTCATAAAAGAAAATTATAAGTTATTTTAATTTTTAACATATTATAATAAAGATATATTTGTTTATCACTTCAAAATGATAATAATTTCCAATAAAAACCCCTTTTTATACTTTTTTTCTCAACCAGACCTATTAGTTTTTTTATCATCATATCTAGTTATCCTTTAAATAAATATTTCATGCTAGTTTTTTAATAGGTCACGCTCATTTGAATCTTTAAAACTCATTTTTTTCAGAGCTTATTAGCTACTCACCAAAAACAGATAGTTGAAACCATTTTAAATTCCTGTAAATTGTAAGTGGAAAAATAGAATCTAAATAATTAAAATATTTTAATAGCAATATTTTTAACCTTATTAAAAACTAAATTTTGAGATTATCCTCTTCTAAAATTAGCTATCAAATAAAGCCAAAGTTCATTAAAGGTAAATAAATTATGTCTTTTTTATATTTTATTCGTGGATATCTGTTTGAAACTAAGATTCCGTATTTGGAATTGTAATTATTCATATCTTTTTTTACTTGGCTTTTTGTTTTTTTCCCAATTCCTACTTCTATAGGTACAATTTCATCAAACTTTGTTTTAATTAAAAAGTCAGAACTTCCTTTTTTTGCTGGGTAAAACAATCCTAAAAGATTAAAATCTGTTTTACTCATTTTATATAATGAACTTGCAACTAAATTTTCTGCTAAAAGACCTAAACACTTTCTATTGTTTAAATTGTATCTCCCAATTTCAAAGTTTATAGCTGTTTTTAGAGATGGTGAGAGAAAAAAGTATTGCCATTGCTTTTTAATAATCTTAGAAGATCCACCATATGGTTTCACATGGAAAAGTAGCTGGGTTTTTTCTAATGTGTCTAATATTTCCCTAACCAGGCTTGGTGAAATTGATAAATAATTAGCTATTTTTGCATTAGATGTTCCTCCAGGTTTTTGCAATGCAATGTATAATATTATTCTTCTAATTGTATCTTTTGTTGAGGAGTTAAATGCTTTTACTGAAGGTATGTCTTTTTCTATAAGATTATCTACTATAGAATATATTTTTTTGTAAGATTCTTCCACGTCGAAATTTAATGTAAATGGAAATCCCTGTCTTTTTAGAAAACTATCAAATTCAATTTGTGGATTATTATTCAATGAATTTAAGCTATCGTATACTTTATCTTCACATTTAATAGCTTCTTTCATCTGTTTTGTCTTTCCAAAATATATTAAATCTTTTAATTTTTTTGAAAAATTACAATTAGCTGAAATTCCATGTTTTAACAAGAGATATTCATTAAAATTTAAGGGAAATATTGGTTTTTTATCTATTCTTCTTGCCACATCTCCAGTAATTTCTAAATTTAATGCAGATGAACCTGTGAATATTAAAAATATGTTTTTTGTGGTATCAAAAATGATTTTTCCAGCTATTGCCCATTTTTTATCAAAATGGCTTTCATCAACGAAAATAAATATCTTCTCTTGTAGATTTATTTTATCAACTGTATGTATTTCCTCTAGAAAACTATCTACAACTTTTAATAAGTCAGTATCAAAATAGCTAATTACTTGATCCATAGAAAGATAAATTAGATTTTTAGGATTAATTTTTTTGATATTTATTAAATAATCATATAATTGGAAAAGAATGGTTGTTTTTCCAACACCTCGAAGACCAGGTAGTACTATGAACCTTTTTTCCAAGTTTCCATTAAGATAATCATCTAAATATTTTTTTACTTTAAAATATTCCTCTCTATGATTGAAACCTTTTATATTTTCCAAGTGTTTATTAATTTCTCTTCCTCTAGAGTAAATATAATTATTTAATTCTTCATCAAAAAACATGAAATCACTTTTATTAATTTTATACATTGATATGTTCAATAATATATAAATATTTATACTTTTTTTTGTTCAATAGTATATAAATGATTAAACATTTTTTTGTTCAATAATATATAAATGATTAAACATTTTTTTGTATAAATTAAATAATTTTTTAAAATTAGATATTAATTAGATAGCATGTCTTTGAAGAAAAATCACTTAAAGCTAGTTTAACTAATGATATTAGGTTTTTTAAATAATTTTTATCAAATTTTAATGGTAGATTTAGGAATAAATGAGATTGTAAGTTTTGATTTAGACTTTGACATTTTTGATAATATTAAAAGAATAGGTTAAAATTTAAGTAAGAAAGATTATACTAAAATTAAATATTTGATAAATTTCATGAAAAAACTTATTTCATAAAAATTGTTTTATAATCTCATTTTCCATCAAATACATGGCTTAAATAGTGATAAAATGACGAGCAACATAGGAAATAAAATAGAAGCTAATGATACTTACCTGAATGATTTATTGAAAGGTCAAAAATTCTACATTGATTATTTTCAAAGAGAATATCGTTGGGAAAATAAACAAATTACTCAATTAATCGATGATTTGACATATACTTTTTTAAAGGATTATAAAGATGGGGATGAACCTTATGAAGTTGAAAATTACCAAAATTATTATTTAGGTCCAATTGTTTTCAGTCAAAGCGAAGGAAAGTTATCCATTATTGATGGTCAACAAAGAATTACTTCTATCACTCTTCTATTAATATTTTTAAATCATTTACAAAAAACTTCTAATAGAAAAGTCAATATTAAAGAATTAATTTTTTCTGAAAAATTTGGTGTTAAATCATTTAATCTATTTGATGAGATTCGAAAAGATTGTATGAGTGATTTATTTAAAAATGGAAAATATCTTGTGAAAGAGGATGATGATGAAACAGTAAAAAATATGGTTAATCGTTATCAAGACATTCATGATTCTTTTCCTGAGGAAATAAATAGTAAAATACTTCCTTTTTTCATAGATTGGCTAATATATAAAGTTGTCATTGTAAAAATCACTGCTCACTCTGATGAAAATGCTTATACCATATTTGAAACTATGAATGATAGGGGTCTTAATTTAACACCTCCAGAAATGTTAAAAGGTTATGTTTTATCAAAAATAAAAGACAAAGAAAAAAGATTAAAATTAAATAATCTTTGGAAGAAGCAAATTCAATTATTAAATGAATATAAGAAAAATGAAGATTTGTCATTTTTTCAAGCATGGTTTAGAGGAAAGTATGCTGTGTCTATAAGGGAAGGTAAAGTTGGTGCAGAAGATAAGGATTATGAATTAATTGGGTCACGATTACATCAATGGTTTAAAGACAATCATGAAGATATATTTGACCTTAAAAGTCCTGAGGATTTTTATAATTTTTTCAATGATAGGTTTCCTTTTTTTGTAAAAACCTATTTAATGATTAAGGATAAAATGATAAATTTTGATTCAAATATTCCTCACTTGAATTATATTAATACTTGGGGAATTGCAGAATCATTACAAGACCCATTACTCCTATCATCACTAATTTATACTGATGATGAAGAAACAGTTATGAAAAAAATTGATTTAGTAGCTCGTTATATTGAAACATTTACTGTGAGAAGATCAATAAACTTTAAAAGATTTCCCCATGCCTCAATAAAGTACACTATCTTTAAAAAACGAACACTTTTAATAAGAAACAATGATTTAAATGACTTATCTCAAAACTTAAAGAATGAAATAGATAATATGGATGAAAAATGGGAAGGAATAGATAAGTTTCGTTTACATGGACAAAACAAAAGTTTTGTCAAACATTTACTTTCTAGGGTTTCAAGCTACATCGATAATTTAATTGGGAAAGATACTAATTATATGACTTATTATCGTCCTAAAGGGAAACAATTTGAAATAGAACATATTTGGGCAAATAAATTTGAAGATCATAAAGATGAATTTGATCAAATGGATGATTTTAATCAATGGAGAAATTCTATCGGTGCTTTATTATTAGTTCCCACGGGTTTTAATCAATCATTAGGTAGTGATGTTTATGAAATTAAACTAAAACATTATTTAAAACAAAATGCTTATGCTCAATCTCTTCATGAAGAATTTTACCATAAAAATCCCAATGAAAAGAACCTAATTGAAAAATTCAAATTTAAACCACATCCACATTTCAAAAAAGAAGATATTTTAGATAGACAAAATCTCCTGAAGAGAATTTGTAAAGATTTATGGGACATTGATTACTTTGATGAAAATATATAAAATCTAGAATAATTCATTTCTATCTCTTTTGAATATTTTTTTTTAAAAGAGAAAACCATGTTAGTATTACTCAATCTAGGAAGATACTTTAACTCCTTGAATGAATGATGAAAATTTAACACCTTATTTATATAGTGATAGAAAACATATTTACTAATATATTCATAGTTAGTTATAGGTTTTCAAAATGAATAGCTTACAAGATAGATTATTATTTATCCAAGGGTTAATCCACATTTTAAAGGAGTCATTTAAAGAAAGTGAATTCTCTAAAGTAATTATTCCTTTTATAATTATTAAAAAGCTTGAATCACTCTTAAAAATCTCTAAAAATAATGTCATTGAGAAATATGGTGAATTTAACTATATGGATGATTTAAAAATTTTAAATCATTTTGCTCTTGATGAAAAAGGAGAAATTTTAGGATTTTATAATTTTTCAAAATATGATCTTAATCTCTTAGCAAGATCTGTAAATAATCTAGAAGAAAGTTTAATCGATTATATTAATTGTTTTAGTCCAAATATTAAAGAAGTATTAGATATTTTAGATGTAAAAGCTGTTATATCTAATTTATATAAATTAAATCTTCTATCGCCTTTTTTAAAGGAATTAGGTAATTCGGATATGGATTTACATTTTGAATTAATGTCTAATCGAGAATTTGAATTAATCATGGAAGAATTACTTTTTAATTTCTCAGACGATCCTACATCAATGGGAAAACTGTTTATTCCTAGTGATGTTTTAGAATTATTAGTTAGATTATTGTTTTACTCTGAAGAAATTGATATAACTGATAAAACATTAATTAAAAAGATTTTTGATCCTGTGTCTTCTTCTGGGAAATTACTTGATAAATGTTATGATCTCATTTATGAAAAAAATAAATCTGCAGAGATAGTTTTCTATGGTCAAGAGACTAGGAGAACTTTATATTCCATTTCTAAAATAAATTCAATACTTCGGAAAAATGATTTTAAAAATATTAAAGGTTTAAATAGCTATTTATCCGAGGATTTATTTTCTAATCAAAAGTTTGACTTTATTATTTCTAATTTTTCCTCTTTAAATGATGAATCTGAACAAATATTATATTTACAAAAAATAATTTCTAAGATGAAAATTAATGAAAAGTCTAGGATAGCTATTATAACTAATGAAACTCCTTTGTTTTATGCAGATAAAGGGTCTATTCAAAGCAAAATTCGTCAACAAATTATTGAAAATGATTATTTAGAAACGATTATTTCATTAACTGAAAATACATTTCATATTCCCTTTAAACCATATATTTGGATTTTAACTAATGAAAAATTAGAGCATAGAAAAGGGAAAGTTCAATTTATCAATGGATCAGATGAGTTTGTAGAGATGAAAAAAACCGTTTTGGAAAAGAGAAATGGTATATCTAAGTCAAATTTGAAAAACATTTTAGAATTATATGGCTTTAAAACTAACTCAAAAATAGTTTCTTTTATAGATAATAATGAAATTGATCCTACTGACTTATCTTTTAAAAATATTAAATTTAAAGAGGAAACATCTTCAGGTAAAGAGGATGAAAAGTCAAAAATCCCATTGAAAACCCATGATAAAAAAATTATTCCTGCAAAAGGTAAAAAACAAGTTAAAACTTCAGAAAGTAAAAAAATAGCTAAAAAATCAAAAGAATTCAATCAAAAAGAATTTGAAAAATGGATTGAATCCTTACCTTTTCCACTTGCCTCAATTTTATATGCCTATGACGTTGAAACAAACTATGATGTAAAAATTAAATATATTCTTCATTTTTTTGAAAGCTTATCTGAATTTAATTTCAATTTAATGCTAAGTGCTGTTTCTTCCAATTCAGATTTTTATAATAAACATTTTTCAAAATGTAGGGCGTCACATAATAGAGCTTTCAAAAAATGGTTCCTTAAACCAACTTTTGGGAATTGGAATAACTTTGGTAGTTGTTTTGCCAAAGCTATTCGAGTTATTCTAGAGGATCCAAATAAAAAATCTGAATTATTACAATTATTTGCCAATTCCAATGAATCATTTGTAAAAATGGTATCAAACAAGAAATTTTATAACTTGTTATTTAAAATAGCTGAACTTAGAAATCGATGGGAAGGTCATGGTCCAATAGTAGATAAAAATGAGCAAGAAAAACGATTAAGAGTACTAAAAAAAGCATTAATTATACTTAAAAATATTATATCTGATAATTACAAAGATTTGAATTTAATAGCTCCTGTGGAGAGTCGTTATAGTGAAGGTGTGTATAATAGCTTATCAAAAAGATTGATGACAACCAGACCTCCATTTAAATCAATTGAAGTAAAAACCACTATCCCATTAGATGTTAAGAAGAAGTACTTAGTTTATAAGGATAGTTCATTAGCTATTGAACTCCTACCTCTCTTTGATATTATGGAAAGCCCTCAAAAACAACAAGAAGCCTGTTATTTTTACAATATCACAGAAAAAGATAAAGTACAATTTGTGTCCTATCATTTTAATAAAGAAGCTATTATAAAATTTAACAGAGAAAAATTAGAAAAGGTTTTTAAGATTATAGAATGAATAGTATTTTAAGATTATAAATGGTCAGATTTTTAAGAAAGTTTATAATATATTTTAATAGTATTAATGATTACAGATTTAATTATCTATTATTTGGAGTAATATAATGAGTAATTTTCAGGAAAAAGTAAGTTTTATTTGGGATTTAGCAGATCTCCTAAGAGGAGCTTATAAGAGAAATGAGT
>WRMT01000094.1 GCA_009777005.1 Methanobrevibacter sp.
GTTCAAAAAATTTTTATATATGTATTTTTGTTTAAAATTTTTTAGAAATTCTTATCAATGTTTAGCGAACTCATAATCATTTCCTAGCCTCTAAACATGAATATGAAAGGAGTTGATAATATGGGAATTTTTAGTAGAAAAAAGAAATTTGACAAAATTGTCCCGATTAAAGAAACTGGATTAAAACCTAATGTTTGTGATATTTGTGATGAGCCATTGAATGTATATGATTCATTTTTGTTCCTTTGATATTTTTTATAACTCTAAATACAAAGAACATCTTTTAAACACAAAAAATGATTTTATAGATTTTTTAAGAGAGAGTAATGATTTGTTTAAGGATATGTCTGATGAAAAATTCTAACAGGCTAGAATTGATGTTGGAGAGGAAACTTTTTATGAGATGAAAAGACTAGATAAATCAGAAGGATCTGCTGTTTGCAACAAATGTATGCATCTATTTAGATAAAAATTTCGCACATAATATTATATCTGGATTGAATGTTAGATTATATGGAAAGTAGGAACGAATTTAAGTTTTTACAAGTTTTTCTTTTAAAGCACTTAAAATTCATTTTTATTAAACCATGTCTTCTACATAGTAATAATGTAGATTCAAGAGTGTTGTTCAAACTATGAGGTTAGATAAAATTTTCATGAATTAAAAGAATTCAATGTTTTAATATTAAATCTTTTTATAGTAGACTTCTGGACAGTTCCATTCAATAGATTATAGTTAAAACTTAATGTTTTGGAATGGATTTTCTGTTTTGTATAATAAAATGAGGTTTAATGCCAAACAGTAGGTGATATGTTATATGGGCAATATATTATATTAAAGAAGGAAAAAATTTAAAATTGAAGTAATGAAAATGCTGTCATGAATAATTTCTTCATTTTTTTTAATTAATACTCTGACATTTATTCACTAACATAGGAGTTGCGTTTATGGAAGATAATGATGGATCATCATTAATAGAAGGATTGTTTTTATTTTCTCAGGGCAAATTTTTAGAAGCTTCGAAATTTTTTAAAGAAGCAGAAGAAATATGCCGAAAGCTAAATGATAACAAACAATTATCATTTATTATGAGATTTCAAGCTGATTGTCTTATGAATGAGGGCAAATTAAAGGAAGCAATGGAACTTCATAAAGAAGCAGGACAAATGTTTAAAAAACTACATGACAATGAAGGGTTAGAAGGATGCTTGGATTCACAAGCAAAAATTCTCGGACAACAAGGAAAATTAGAACAAAGTATCGACTGTTTAAGAGAAAGGGAAAAAATATGTAAAAAAATTGGTGATAAAGAATGTTTAGCATTTTCCTTATTTAATCAAGGTGAAGCTTTATTTTTTCTCGGAGATACTTCAGGTATTTTATTAATGGAAAAAGCTTTAGCTATTGCTAATGAAAATGGTTTTTCAGATGCTGTTAGTTTATTTACAAAGTCGATGAAAGCCAACTCAATTGAAATTAAAAATAACAAATCTAAATGGAAATTTTGGTAATAATTTGATTTTATATTAAATAAGGAAATTTGAATATGGTTGACAAAGTTGGTGATAATAAAATTTAATATTGGTTGTTGTCAAGAAACTACCTCTAAATAGACTATTTATTAATTTTTTCTATTTACATATTATGAAACATTATTTTTTGTATTTTATTAACTAACGCTTGTTATGTAACTTAACTTTATCAGATATATTCATCTAACATTTGTTAGGTAGTTTAGTTTTATCAAATATTTTCATCTAACATTTGTTAGATATTTTTTGCAAAAGATTCCCAACACCAAATTCTTTCAAATATTCATAGATTTATTTAATAACATTACATAACAATTATTAAAATAGCCAACAATAATTCAAGTAGCTAATCATTTAACTCTTCTTTTAATTGGAGGAACATATCTTTTTAACATAAGGGATAGTGAAACTACTGTAACAGAACTTAATGCCATAGCTAAACCAGCAAATTCTGGCATAAAAACTATGCCAAAGAAGGGATATAGTAAACCTGCAGCTATTGGAATCAGTATTATATTGTAGGCAAATGCCCAGAATATGTTTTCTTTAATTCGTGTCATAACTTTTTTTGAAAATTCAATAGCTGCGACAACATTTTCTAAATCTCCTTTTATTAAAACAATATCTCCACTCTCCATAGCTATGTCTGTTCCACTTCCTAAAGCTACTCCTACATCAGCTTGGGAAATAGCTGGAGCATCATTTATCCCATCACCTACAAAGAGTACAGTTTTTTCTCCTGATTTTTGAAGTTCTTTTACTTTTTCAAGTTTTTCATTTGGTAAAACTTCAGCAAGGACATTTTCAATTCCTACTTCACTAGCTACATTGTGTGCTGTTTTTTCATTGTCTCCTGTTATCATAAAAGTAGCTATTTTCATTGAATGGAGATTTTCAATTGTTTTTTTCGAATTATCTTTTATTTTATCCATTAGTGTAATAATTCCTTTAATTGAATCATTGTAAACTAAAAATATGGTAGTTTTACTTTCCTCAATAAATTCTTCATATTTTTCCATAGATTTTTTGGAAATAGCTATGTTTTCATCTTTTAAAAGAGATTTATTTCCAGCTAAAGCTATTTTTCCTTTAATTTGTCCTTTTAAACCTTTTCCTCTTATATTTTCAAATTTTTCAACTTTGTCTAATTCTAAATTCATTTTTTTAGCTTTTTTTACAATTGCTTTAGCTATTGGATGAGTTGAATTATTTTCTAAACTAGCTATTAATTGGATAAGTTCAGATTCTTTATTATTGTTTATATGATCTTTATTATTTTTATTTTCAATATTATTTTCTAAGTTATTATTTTTATTATTATTTTTTAAATTTTGTTCAATATTATTTTTTAAATTATTATATTCATTTAAATAATTTTCATCATTATTATCATTATTAAGAATAAAAACATCAGATATTTCTGGATTTCCTTCAGTAATAGTTCCTGTTTTATCAAAAATAGCTATTGAAGCATTTCCAGCATTTTCCAATGTTGAACCATTTTTTATTAAAATTCCATACTCTGCTGCTCGACCAATCCCTACAGTAACTGCAGTAGGAGTAGCTAAACCCAATGCACATGGACAAGCCACAACTAAAACTGAAATAAGTGTTGTTAGTGCAAATAAAAGAGTAGAACCTAAAATAAGATACCAAACAATGAAGGAACTAATAGCTACTACTAAAATTGTTGGAATAAAATATTTAACAACCTTATCAGCTATTTTTTGAACTGGAGCTTTTGAAGATTGTGCTTTTTCAACCAAATCAATGATTTGTGAAAGTACAGTTTCTTTTCCAATGTGTGATGCTTTAATTTTTAAAATTCCATCTTGATTTATTGTTCCAGCGAAGACTTTCTTACTTTTTGATTTTAGTTTAGCTATTGGTTCTCCTGTAATCATAGACTCATCAACATAGCTATTCCCACTCCAAACAACTCCATCAACAGGAATTTTATCTCCTGGCCTTACAAGGAGTAAATCATTTATAGCTATATCTTCGATGAGTATTTCTTTTTCCTCATATTCTTTAAAATTAATATCTGCCTTGTCAATATGGGTTTCTTTTTCTTCATCTTCTTTAGAATTATTAGCTACTTCTTCTACACGAGTTTCTGTTTTTTCATCTAAATTTTCTTTTTTAATAAGTAAAGTAGCTGTTTTAGGCTGAAGTTGAATTAATTGTTTAATTGAACTTGAAGTTTTTCTCTTAGCTCTTGCTTCTAAATACCTGCCTAGCATTAAAAATGAAGGTAACATAATAGCTGTTTCATAAAACATAAAACTTGAATCAAGGACTATATTAAATGTTCCAAGTAAACTTGATATAAATGCAACTAAAATACCCATTGTATACATTACATCCATATCTAAATTTTTATGAGCTAATGAATTAAAACCTGCTTTTATTATTGGATAAGAAACATATACAAAAGGAGGAATAGTAATTATAAGTGAAATCATCAGCATTGATATGCCAATATTATGAAATGTCATGTGGGGCACGAACATTAATCCCATTAATATTCCTGAGAAAATAAAACCAACGATAATCCTGTTTTTTTTATCATTTAGGTTTTTTTCATAAATTTTATCCTCTGCATCAGGATCAACTTGATTAGCTACTCCTAAATAATCAAAACCAAGATCATTAATAGCTATACCCATATCTTCACTATTTATCATGTTTTTATCATAGTAAACTAATGCTTTTTGTGAGTTTAGATTAACAGTAGCTGAATATACTCCATCCATTTTGTTTAATTTTTTTTCAATATTTAATACACAGTTTGCACAATGCATTCCAGCTATTTTCAAGCTTATTTCAGATTTTCTTACCTTAAATCCAGCTTTTTCAATTCTGTTATCAATGTCTCCAATAGCTATTGACTGTGGGTCGTATTCTACTCTCGCTTTATTCGTGTTTATGTCTACTTCTGCTTTAACTCCATTTAATTTATTAATTGAATTTTCCACATTCAAAGCACAAGAAGCACAATCCATTCCTTCAATTGGAATTTCAATCTTCTTTTTTTCTTTTTTATTATTCATGAAATTCACTTCTAATAGCTATGTTTTTTTTTATTTGAGATAACCTGTTTTTTCAACTTAGAAAAGAGAAGTTTTTTTTTTTTAATTTTTTTTAAATTATGAAAAGTGAAACTTTTCTTTATAAAAAATTAGAATATTATAATAATAAATAAGTTTTTTTTTTAAATTATGAGTATTGAACAAGTCAAAATCTTACTTCAAAAAAGATTTTTCATGATATATATTTCTTTATTATAATTTATATTTCTTAATAAGGATATATATTTCTCATTAATTGTTTTTTGATTAATAGGATAGAAGTAAAATTTTTCAATATCTACTTATTATAATCTGATTTAAATATTATTCATAAATTAAATCTATTTTTAACAATATTTCCATCTTGAATAACCATTAAAATATTATCTGGATTTCCTAAATAGCTAATATCATCTAAAGGATTTTTATCAGTCATTATCATATCTGCTGTCTTTCCAATAGCTATTGAACCAAGTTCATTATCAATTTCTAAGGACTTAGCTGCTTCGATGGTTCCAGCAGCAATAGCTTCCATTGGCTCCATTCCAATCTCACAAAGTAGTTTTAACTCATTAAGATTTTGACCATGTTCAATTACACCTGAATCAGTTCCCATCAATATTTTCACTCCTTCATTGTAAGCTATTTCCATGTTTTCTTTGTGGAATTTAGAAACTTCCATAGCTTTTTTGGATAAGTCTTTTTTTAATTTCCCATTTAATGCATTTTTTTTTGTTTCACTTATAACTAATAAGGTTGGTACTAAATAAGTTCCTTTTTCAACCATTAGCTTAGCTATTTTATTATTTAAATATGTTCCATGTTCAATAAAATGAATCCCTGCTTTAACAGCATTTTTAATTCCTTCTAAACCATGGGCGTGAGCTGATACTTTAGTATTTCCTCTCATTTCTGCTTCTCTAACAATAGCTTTTAATTCTTTCTTATTAAATTGGCTAAATTCTGGAGAATCATTTGCACTAATAACTCCTCCTGTAGCCATTACCTTAATAAAATCTGCTTTTGCCCTTAAAATTTCCCGTGTTTTAGCTATTACTCCTTCAACTCCATTACAAACAGGATGAGGAAGTCCAGGATAATTCATTACCATGTCAAATCCAGAATTTAACTGGAAATCAAAATGTCCACCACTAATAGAAAGTGGCATCACACTTATTTTCATCTTAGGAGATGGAAACATAGCTTTTTCTTGAGCTAATTTAAGTCCAATATCAGCTAATCCACAGTCACGAACATAAGTAACTCCAGCGTCTATTGTGTCTTTCATATTTTGAAGTGCTTTGTAAAAGTAAATAGCTAATGGGTCATTCATGTTATCTTCAAATAGAAAACCATTTGCCATTAAATGAACATGCATATCAATAAATCCAGGTAAAATGAAATTTCCTTCTCCATCAATAATTTCACATCCATCGTCTATATCAATACACACTGCCTTATCAATAGCTATTATTTTCCCTTTTTTAATTAAAATAGCTATGTTTTCTAATGGTTCGCTGTAACTTGGATCAATAATTGTTATATTTTTAATTAACATGGAATTCATTTAAATCAACTCATATATATTTATTAAAAATAAGTTATACAATATCATTGAGAATTTTATTAGTTTTTCACTATTTTATTTATTTTTTTAAATATTTATAATATTTTAATAAAATAAATTATTTAGATATAAATGGAATTTTTAAAAAAATAAATAGAAGATTAAAACCCTTAAATAATTTTAAGCTCTTTTTATAGCTATAATAAATTTAAAAATAATATCTTTTAATTTATTGATAAAGGTATATTTTTTTATAAAATAAAAACGCTCTGTACTTATCATAGCAAAGAATTAGATTTTTCAGGCGGTAAATCAATGTATTTAGCATCTTAATTTTTTTTATCTGAAAACTGAGAATGCATTTAATAATCTTTCTAAGACTTCTAGAGGAAGTGCTTTAAGAGATTTTTTTTGTGCAATGATAGGTACATGAGCGAGTTAAAAACATACTTTTACATACATTATATTTGAATATTCATTCAAATATGAGTATTTACATATTGCATATATGCAATTTTATGAATATGTTAATTTGTACATGTTCAAACTATATATTATAACTTTATCATATATAAATATTTGTATAAATATTTTAATGTCTATTTAAATAGGGATATTTACATAGTATATATGTATAGCTATGTACTAAACATCAGTTTTTTTTTTAAAAAAATTATTTTTATAGAGTAAATTTTGAGATATTAGATATTTCTGAAATTAAACGTAATTATAGAACACTCTCAATCTTATAAATTTTTCTATTTTATCACAAGAGGTCGTTGCACAATTCTATTTTGATGAACAAAATGAAAAAATTATAAAATATCATTGAATAAAATTTAATATATAAAAATTTTTTAAACAATATTTATTTTAATTTATATGGTAAATGAACAAAAATAATTGTGCAACAGCCTCCACAAACAATATATTAATAAGAATCATTACAAATATCATATTCCATGACAATTTGTATATCTGCAATATGCCTGAAAAAAATGAAGACCATATTGTATTTGCAGTAGATCATATGATTACTACTGCAAATGGAGAATTTGAACACCCTATCAAAAAATACAGAAATATAAATAAGAATACTGTAGCCATGATAGCGGGCGATGCTCTTTTAATGGAGTATTTCACAGATTTAAAAAATTACGAGGATAATTATAAAAAATTGTTAAAAACATTTGAAAAGAAACTTAAAACAAAGAGATTAGAGCTTATACAAAAAATGTATTAGATACTTTCGATTTGGATATTGATTTTGTTAAAGAAAATTTAAATAAAAAAATCGAAAACCCTATAATGTCTAAAATTTTTGAAAATATTATTGAAACTAAACTAAATGCTTCTATTCTATTAGTTGGTTTTATTGAAAATAAAGCTCATTTGTCTATAATAAGGGAAGACGGAGTATTTGATTTTACTACTATAAATTTTGGAGCTATTGGATCTGGTTCTCCTCAAGCAGAAAATAATATGCTTTTTCAAAAACAATCCAAAGATGATGATTTAAGAAGGACATTGTATAATGTTTTTAAAGCTAAAAAAAATGCAGAAGTCAATCGAGGAGTTGGAAGAGAAACAGAATTAGGATATTTAAATAAAGATAAAATTGTCATGATCAAAAACAAAGATTTAAAAATATTGAATGACATATATGAACATGAATCTTTATGTGGGAAAGAACATGAAGATTTAAAAAAAATTGAGATATGAATAAAAAAGTATAAGTTTTCTCCTAAAATATGGGAAATCGGAGGTTATCTTCATGTTTGAGGAAAAAAACGATGGAATAGAGTTTATTTCGACTAAAGGTAGGAATAAATTTATTAAAGATGTGCAAAAAGCATTGGATGAGGAGAATATAAATAAAAAAGATTATAAGGAATTGAGGGAACTGTTTAAATAATTCTTTTTCTGTCAAAAGAAAGTAATAATTATTTCATCATGTATAATACTATTTTTAACTGTAATGCTTTTTTAGTATCTTATGACAACCCTCATGTTCTGTCCTTTTACCTGCATGAGACAATAAATGTATATACACATAAATCGCCACATAATAAGTATATTTTACCTCCTCCTCAATAATTTCATAGAAAGAACTCCTTTAAAATAACCTATTCTGCAGTGATTAGATAATATGCTGTGAATTTCATCATATCGTAATTCAAAAAACAACTTCAATAGGAGAATATTTGTCCCAACATTAGAATCAGTAAAAACATTGTTTCAGTATGTTATTATAAAAACTGATACTTTGGTACTTTTTTTATTTCAGATGCACGACTCAAACTATATTGTGTTCTGTTCAAGTCTGCTGTATTTTCATTGAGCTAAATTCATCTAAATCTACTATTAAAATCTTATTTTTACTACTATTTCATCAAATATTCTATTATAAATGTTGAATGCCGATAAACCAGCAATGTAGTGTTTTTATTGAATACTCAATTGATAGATCTTTGAATAAACTTGTATTTGTCCTGTTGTTTCACAATCCACATGAACAGTAATCACATTAAAATAGCTAATTGTTTTATATCCATGATAAAAACCTTCCTTTCAATAATCAGTGTATACTTCTACAATATAAATATCTTTTTAAGTCTTTCATTATTCATATTTCCAGTTAAATTTCAAAAACTTTCTTTTCATAAATCAGCATTAATTAATGCATATTTTATCATGAGTTTTTATTATCAATAGTTTATAATATTTTTATTTTTTCATACATACAATTTAAAATTTTTATTATTTTCTGTTTACTGTTGAAGGTTAATATCTAAAAATTCTTTCATAGTCATAATCCCTTTTTGAACTCTTTGTTTCTTTGGACAAATACAAAAAAATTAAAGGATATATTAATATGATTAAAATAAAATTAATCAGAGAAATAATAGGAAAAAACTTAATTAAAGAATATGAAAAAAATATGACAACCCAGAAGAACTCAAAAAAATATTTGAAGAAACTGAAGATATGAAACTTGAACTTGACTATGATGAATGGAAATATTTCATTAAGCATCCTGAAGAAACACTAGAACAAACACATATAATCTATAGTATAAAGGTTTAAGTGCATTAGACTTGGAATTACTTGACACTATTAAAAACAACAAACCAAATCACTGACAGAAATAGTTAAATCAATGAAAAAAGACATGAGTAGTATACAAAGACATGTAACTAAATTAAAATATAATGGATTCATTGAGTTAAAAGAAGGCAATATTAATAATATGAAAACACCATATTTCAATTATGATAAAATAGAAATACCTATGTAAAATCCATCAATCATTATCCCTAGTGAAAGTTATTTATACTAACTTAGCCTAAAAATCATTAAGGAAAGTTTAGCATGACTACTGTGAAAATACCATTAAATGATTCTATAATTAAAAAAATCAAAGGAAAAACTTTAATCGACTGGAATATTAATTCAGAGGGAGAATTAGAGTTAGAAGTTGAGGAGTGTCAATTATTCGATAGACTTGAAAGACTTGACAAAGAAATTGATGAAGGAGAATATATAGAAATGGACATGGATACCCTTGCCAAAGAACTGCAATTATAAATTAAAATTCACTAAAAGTGGATATAAGTCTTTGAAAAGAGCATCAACTGAGGATAAAAATATTGGGAAGGGATTATATGAATCTATTGGTGAAATTTTGGAAAATCCCTTTGATTCTAAGCCACTGCAAGGCAAACTTAAAGGGGCGAGAAGTGTTCGAAAAGGTAATTTTAGAATAGTTTTTCGTGTGAATAAAAGTAGTAACCCTCCAGAAATTCGTATATATGAAATTGGTAAACGAAAAAATGTTTACAAATAATATTATTTGTTATTAAACCATTATTAATATAATCTGTGACAATTCTTAATAGTTCCAAGTTTTTTTTTTTTTTTTTTTTTACGGGATATGATTGGAAAATTAATTTTACGCACTCCCCCAGAAACCACTCCCCTCCCTTTTATAAAAAAAAACATAAGA
>WRMT01000095.1 GCA_009777005.1 Methanobrevibacter sp.
AATATAGGTACTGGTATATGGGATATTGGAACAATAGCTGCAGGTACAAGTGCAATCTTAACAGTTACTGTTCAAATTAATGGTACTGGTAATATAACTAATGTAGCTAATATCACTAACTTTAATGAGACTATTAATCTTAATGATACCAATAACAGTACTGTGAATATTTCTGTTCCTAGTACTGTGAATGTGACTATTTCTAAAACTAGTAATGTTACTGGTTTAGATGTAGGTGTAGGTGACTTGGTTACCTATACTATTAATGTAACAAATCATGGTCCTGACAATGCAACTGGTGTAAATGTAACAGATATACTTAGTAACCGTCTTTTATTCCTAAGTTCTAATGGAACTATTGGTCTTTATAATAATAACACTGGTTTATGGACTATAGGAAATCTTAATGTTGGTCAAACAGCTATACTAAATATTTATGTCCAAGTTATTGGTACAGGAAATATTGTAAATGTAGCTAATGTCACTGTAAATGAGGTTAATTTAGCTAATAACAGTACTAATGATAGTACTAACTTCACTATTAACTCTACTGTCAACTTCACTTTAACTAAAACTAGTAATGCTTCTGCAATTGTTAGCTATAATGATATAATTAGCTATACTATTACTATCAGTAATAATGGTCCTGATAATGCAACTGGTGTTCTTGTAATTGATAGACTTGACCCTCGCCTTGCTTATGTAAGTTATACTGCTTCTGCAGGAACTTACACCGTAGCTGATGGTAGATGGGATATTGGAAATTTAAATGCTGGTTCATCTGCTACTTTAACTATTATTGTTCGTATTAATGGTACTGGTAATATTGTAAATGTAGCTAATGTTACTACAGATCAAAACAATATTGGTGATAATGAAACTAATACAAGTTCTAATGGAACTAATTTCACTGTTGCTAGTACTGTGAATTTGACTATTGTCAAAACTAGTAATGCATCTAGTAATTCTAGCTATGGGGATATAATTGTCTATACGGTTAATGTGACAAATTATGGTCCTGATAATGCAACTGGTGTTACTGTTCTTGAGGAGCTTGACTACCGTTTAGCTCTCTTACTTGTTAATGTAAACATAGGTAATTACAATAATGTTACTGGTGTGTGGAATATTGGAACAATAGCTGCAGGTCAAAGTGCAATCTTAACAGTCACTGTTTTAATTAATGGTACTGGAAATATAACTAATGTAGCTAATATCACTAATTTCACTGAGGATGTAAATCTTAATGATACTAATAATAGTACTGTAAATATTACTGTTCCAAGAACAGCTAATGTAACTGTAACTAAATTTAGTAATGTTACTGGTAATGTAACTGTAGGAACTAGTGTTCTCTACACTATACGTGTAACTAACAATGGTCCTGATAATGCTACTGATGTAAATGTAACAGATGTACTGGATTCAAGACTTACTTTTGTAAGTGCTTCTTCACCATCTTACAATCCAGTAACTGGTATTTGGTCTATAGGAACACTAAATGTTGGTGTAACCTTAGAATTAAATATAACAGTAATTGTAAGTGGAACTGGTCAAATTGTTAATGTAGCTAATGTCTCTATTAATGAGGTTAACATTGGAAACAATAGTACAGATGGTAACAACTCAACTGTAAATGTTCCTGCAAGTGTTAACATAACCATTACAAAAAATAGTAATGTAACTTCAAATGTTATTGTAGGAGATCTTGTTAGCTATACTATAACTGTTGTAAATAATGGTCCTGATAATGCAACTGGTCTTGTAGTAATTGATTTACTTGACTCTAGACTTGTCTTTGTAAGTGCTTCATTAGCTAATTATAATCCAGCTAATGGTCATTGGACTATTGGAAACTTAGCAGTAAACCAAAGTCTAACTTTAACTATTAATGTAAGAGTTAATGGTACTGGTAATATTCCAAATATTGCAAATGTAACAGTAGATCAGGAAAATATTGGTGAGGATAATGCTAGTAGCATTCCTTTAGGTGCAGATCACATTCCAACTATTATTACTGTTGAAAATGTAACTCAAAATGCTACAATGCCATTTACTATAAATGGTAATGTAACTAGTCAAAATAACTGGGCTGTAAATGGTTTTGTTAATATAACTATAAATGGCACAGTTTACACAGTACAAGTTACAAATGGAGCATTTAGTTTTACTAACACCTACAATGAATATGGTTTATACAATTTACTTGTTGAATACTTTGGAGATGCAGCTTTCGCTCCTTCCAATACAACTGGTACATTAAATATTTTACCTTTAGCTACTACTACTGTTGTAAACACTTCTACTGCTCTTATCTTTAACTATACTACAAATATTACTGCTAATCTTACTGATCAATTTGGAAGACCTGTTGTTGGAGCTACTGTAACCTTCATAGTCGATGGAATTACTCTAGGAACTAATATAACTAATGCACAAGGTATAGCTATTCATGCTTTCACACCTGGTCTTTTTGTTGCAAACTATACAATTGAAGCAACTTACGCTGGTAATACCACTTACTTGTCATCTAATGATATAATCACTAGACAATCTAGAGATATGGGTACTAGAATAACTATTACTGAGGTAACTACTAAAGTAAATCGTCTAACTGAAATTCCAATCTATCTTCATAACGAATTCGGTGCTCCAATGCCAAATCAAGTTATTAGGGTTGAAATAGATGGTAATGTTTATAACCTTACAACTGATGGTCAAGGTATAGCTTATCTCTATCATACTCCTACGGAAGCTAATCCTCTTCGTATTGATGCTGAATTTATTGGAAATCCTCTATTAAGACGTTCTGAACAAATGGGTGTATTACTTGTTGAAAAACTTGCTACTGAAATTGTCTTAGACAATGTTGTTGTAACCACAGTTGAAAATTCAACTTTCACTGCAGTGTTAAAAGACGAAGATGGAGATCTTTTAAATAATACAGAAGTAGATGTTTACATCGATGGAGAGTATGTTGGTACTTATGAAACCGATACTTATGGTAGACTATATTATACTGGTCCACCACTTCCAAAAGGTGATTATACTATATCCGTAGTTTTCGCTGGTTCAGGTAATGTTTATGCTGGAACCTTATCAGAAAGTACTTTAACTGTCCGTCCTCTAAGAACTACTACTACTGTTTCAGTTAATCAAACATCTAATGAAACAACTACTTTCATAGCAAAACTTTACGATGAGTTCAATCAACCATTATACTATAAACCTGTAACATTTTTCCTTGATGGAGTTTTCATAGGAATAGCTATGACCGATGCTAATGGTATAGCTATATTAAATCATACCTATACTCCTGGTGGAACTATTGTTGCTGAGTTCCTTGGTGACAGTATTTATCGTGAATCATTGGATAATCGTCCTTTCGGTATTACATCAATAAGTGATTTAACTAATGATACTAATATCACTGACAATGATACAGTTCTTGAACCTATTGTTGAAGGTGATATTGACAATGAAGATATTGACTATGGCTATGATTATGATGAAGGTGATATAGATGCTGATGGAACTAGTAGGTCAAGTCCTCTTATAGCAATGGCAGCTACTGGTAATCCAATAGCTATGATATTATTACTATTGTTAGCTATGCTTTTAGTTGGTATTAGACATAGAAGAAAAAAATAATATTTTTTTAAAGGATTTTAATTTTTTAATCCTTTTTTCTTAACTTTTTTTTATTTTATTTTAAAATTTAAAGACTCATTTACTTTTTATTGTTTACTTGTTTTCATACTATTTTATTAAAATGAGTTTAATATTTATTGGAATCATTACTACTTTTCTTTTTAATTAATCATTCTTTTAATATAATTGATTCTCAATATTTTAGTTTGAATTTTGACAATTATGACTCCTCTATTATTCTCTATCATACATCATTTTCTATGTTATTTTTCAATTAAAGATATAGTAAATTTTTTTATTTTTTTTCATGTAAATATTAAAGTAAGTTTGAATTGATATAAACTTAATATTTTTTTATTACTATAACTTTAAATAGTATTATATATAATTTATTTTTATGAAAGAAAAGGTCACATTAGATAACTATGATGTATTAAATGATTATCTATTTTACAAATATTTTTGTGAGGAGGGTAATGAAACTATGCGAAAAACTTTCTTAGAATCTATTGGGGTTCCTATTAAAGGAGATTTAGAAACTATAGATCAAACACTATATCCTCAAATAATTGAAAATAAAAAATGTATTTTAGATTACTTAGGAGAAACTGATGATTCTTTTATCAACATTGAAATGCAGCAGAAAAGAACAGGAGATTTTTTTGAAAGAATATTCTTTTATATGTGTACAGTAGTTAAACTAAAAAAAGGAAAAAAGTATACTAAATTGAAAAAAGCAATTTTTGTATCCATAGTAAACTTTAAGGTAAATGATTTCCCAGAGTATATGTATAGATACATGTTAATCAATATTCAAAGGCTTAATGATATATTTGTAGATAAAGTTAAAATCATTGTTATTGATTTAAAAAAATTTCAAAAAATGGAAAAAGACTTAAACAAGAAAAAACACCAATATTTAACCTTTTTTGATAAAAGAATAGGTCATGAAGAAAGAAAGGAGTTGGGAAAAATGGATGAAGGATTAAAAACAGCTGCTAAAAAAATAGAAGAAGCTTTACAAGACGACACTGCAGTAATGCTTTATCGCAGACAACAATATGATCAAATGGTAAAAGAAAATGAAAAAGTAATGATGGAAGAAAGAATAAAAGAAGAAAGAGAAAATGCAATTAGAGAAGAAAGAGAAAAAGCATCAAAAGAAAGAAAAAATGCAATTAGAGAAGAAAGAGAAAAAACAATAATAGAAGAAAGAAAAAAAGCATTAAAAGAAAGAGAAAAAGAAATAATTAAATTAGCTACTGATTTAAAAAAAACAGGACTTTCTATTGAAGAAATAGCTAAAGTTACAGGTTTAACCATTGATTTCATTGAAAAATTATAAATATTACTCTGGGTTTATCTTTTTTCTTTTTTTATATTAATTTATTTTAAAGTATTTTTATTTTCAACTATGATAAATAGCTTGATTTTTTAAATTTTAAAGTATAACTTCATTAATTTCAACAAATTCCATAAAGTCATTGAAATTTTTTTTAGAATTTTATGAAAAGTTTTAAGAAAGAATTAACATTATTTTTAGTGTAAAAAATAGCTATTTTTTAATAATTTTTTTTTAAATCAAAAATTATTTTATGTCTTTATTTATCTTATTTAGCTAATGGTTATCAGATATTATGGATAATAGCTATTAAATTTATAATTGATTTTAAAAAATATATTTTCTTTATTATTATATTAAAATTAAATATTTATTGAAAATTTAATTTTTATTTTTATCCAATTTGATTAATATTTTCATTGAATTTTTATTTAATTTGCAGATTTATATTTTTTTATTTTTAAAAAATGTCATATTCTATAATTTGAATATAGGGAACTTCTTTGCTATATTAGCAGCTTTTTATTAAAATAACTAGAGAAAAATCTTTTATTTTTATTTTTATCTTTTATTCATCTATCTTTTAATAGAATATTCGTTTTAATTGTAGATGTATACTTTTTTTTAGATACAATATTTTGAATATTTTCTTGAAAAATTTTATTTTTTTTAAAAATTAATATTTTCTTATTGAGGTTTATAATTTAATATTTCTTTTTAAAATATTTTTTTATTAAATTATATTATTATTTATATCTTTTTTTTATTTTAATCATTAAACTATAGCTTATTTTCATAAATAATCTTCTTTAATTCTAGATGTATACTTGAAAAAACAACAGTAAAGTATATATATGAATGTTCGTTATATAGATGCTATAGTTAATGAGATAATAGCTAAAAATTTTATTATATTTCTTAATATAATGGTTTTAGCTATTGAGGTGCTTATTAACTAGGATAATATTCTATGATTTAAAATAATATCATAGAACAGAGTTATTCAGATATAGACTATACAATTAATACAACTTATTTTTTTATTTAATGAGAGATAAATAAAGAAAAACAAGTAACATTGTTTAATCTGTCATTAATACATAATTCGCACTCTATATCAGATATATATACATATTCAATGCTTATTTTTATTGAATGAGAGATAGAATAAATAACAAGTAAAATTGTTTTTATCTGATCATTTAAGTTACACCCAAACTAATAATTTTGACCTATTTGGATAGCTGATAATATAGCTATTTTTTTTATATGGGCATTATTTAAAGAGTTCTAGACTTTCATAGTTTGACTTATTATAGTTTAATGGTTTTCTGTGATTGTTGCTAATCTTGGATTTGGATATTTAATCATTTTATTTAATTGTTTTCTATGATTTAAGCTAATCTTGGATTTGGATAAGATCATTATATTTTAATGGTTTTCTGTGATTGTTGCTAATCTTGGATTTGGATAAGATCATTTTATATAATGGTTTTCTGTGATTGTTGCTAATCTTGGATTTGGATAAGATCATTTTATATTAATGGTTTTCTCTGATTGATGCTAATCTTAAATTTGTAAGATTATTTTATATTAAATGGTAAAGTTGATTATTTTTGGGTTAATATTTTCAAAAAAGTCTTTTATTTCATAAAGGGTTTTTGGATTATAGGGATAGGCATTTGATTGATGATATAGAGATTTTTGGATTACCAAAATGAATTATTATCCTTATCATTGAATTATTATTGTATAAATACCAACTTTTAATGCATTTTAAAATCTTTTTTATAATCTTTTATAAGAATATAATCAATTTGTTTAAAAAATTTTTTAAATCGTATAAAAGCAAACATTTATATGGTATTAATTATACTGCTATAGTTTCAGATATATTTTTGTAATATATCAAATTGTTTATAAAAAATATATATAAGTCGTATAAAAGCAAACATTTATATGGTATTAATTATACTGCTATAGTTTAAGATATATTTTTATAATATATCCAATTGTTAATAAAAAACATTTAAAAGTAAACATTTAAATTACAATATTATATTTTAATATTTATTTGATTAAAATATGGTCTTGAAAGAAAGTTTAAAAGTATACTTGATCCCATTTTTCTACAAAAGTCTTTGATTTGGCTATAATTGTAGAAATGATTCGAAAACTTCCTCTTTAGAAAATAATATTTTTTCAAATTTAGTATCTTTATTTGAGTTTTTCATAAAGTCTTATTTGAGGGAATAATCGTTTTTTATTGGAGTGAATAATCGTTTTTCTAGTGAGATAAACATTTTATTATAGAAAATAAATATGTGAAAATATTTTTTTTATAATTTTATGCTTTATTATGGTATTTATTTAACATGGTGTCTGATTAATCTGAAAAAACGGAGGTTGTAGTTGTTTAATATGTTTAGATATGTGATTATTTTGATTTTCCAAAAGTACAATTGAATTCACATTTAACTTTAAAAATTCATTGGTAAAATCTCTAAATCTAAATTTTAATTGCATTTTATAAGGTAATTCTTAATTTATAAAATTCATTCCACAATCTTTGAATTTTGATTTAAGTAATTATTCGCATAAGTAAACATTTTAGCTAATTTTGAGCTATTTAGTTTTCTTATTTATTGAAATCAAACATTTAGAATATAGAATTTAAATTTAAATTATATAAAATTTGTACTTTTATGAAATAATCATAATGAACTCAAACATTTTAAATAACCTATCTCTTACTTTCAATTTTTTCGAATTACCATATACATTGTTAATAAATAGGAATATTCATGATATTTTTCATTGATTAAAAAATTGAATTTATTAAATATTGATTAACTTTTAAAGGAGGTTAAAAACGTGAATAAAATAAAAAAATATGTGAAAGAAAATTTTCTTTCCACGTTTTTCATAACATTAACATTATTAGTTTTAATTTGTAGTTTGCAAACGAGTTTTGCAGCTGATCATTCAATAGATAACACAACATCAGGAGGCATCCTTCATGCTGTGTTAAATAATGCAAGTGTAGTTGATGATAGTACAATCTATTTACAAAATGGAACATATAGTGGAACCAATAATACTGGTTTAACTATTAATAAAAATTTAACATTCATAGGAAATGGCACTGTGTCAATTGACGCAGAAGGACAACGACGAATATTCAATACTGGCTATCACATTAATGTAACATTTATCAACATTGAATTCATCAACGGCAATGCAACAGGCTCTGGCTTCGCAAATCTTGGTGGAGCAATCGGTCGTAACTATTCACAATTTCCAAACCCTTTTGATATGAATGGTGCAATGACATTTATAAACTGTAGATTCATAAACAACACTGCAGGTTCTGGTGGTGCTATCGACTATTCTTATATTTCTGACTTTAATGCAATTAATTGTACATTTATTAATAACACTGCAACAAGTACTGGTGGTCTTCAAAGTTCTGCTTCTGGAGGTGGTGCTATCATGTCAAATAATGCTGGTTTTACTAATATAACTAATTCTATGTTTATTAATAACACTGCACCTAGATGTTTTGGTGGTGCTATCTCACATGCTTCTGATGGTAGAGATTTAAGTGTAGTTTTAAATGTAGTTAATTCTACATTTATTAGTAACTCTGCATTTGATAGGTCTGGTGCTATCCACTTTAGTACTAATATTGGTTATTGTAATGTAGTTGATTCTACGTTTATTAATAACACTGCAAGTGCAAGTAGTACTGATGGAAATTTTGGTAGAGGTGGTGCAGGTGGTGCTATTCTATTTTATGCTAGTAGTGACTATGGTCTTAATAATACTCCTTCTCCCTTGTTTAGTGTGATTAATTCTATGTTTATTAATAACCATGCAGTAGATGGTGGTGCTATCTTCCTTATGGGTTACAATAGGGCTCATGCTAATGTAGTTGATTCTACGTTTATTAATAATAGTGCTGGAAGGTATGGTGGTGCTATTTTTAATGGTCCTTTTGGTTATCCTGATATGCCCACTGATCCTTCTGGTAATATTTATCGTATTTCGAATCTAACTCTTTCTAATAATATTATGGAGGGTAATGTTGCAGGGTTTGGACAAATGATTTACAATGCAGGAACCATTGGTATTTTAAATTTAACTTATTTAAATAACCAAACCATTTATACTACCCTAGGGTCCATGGTTAATGTATTTGCTACTCTAACTGATGATATGGGAAATACTGTAACTGGTCAAAATATAAGTTTCTATATAGATGGTGTTTATGTGCAGTCCATGAATTCTGATGAAGGATATGTTAATATATATTATATTGCTGATACTTTAGGTACTGTTACTGTAACTGGATTTTATGATGGTCATGAAGGTTATGGTATTGAATTATTTAATGGTATGATTGTAACTAGTGATAATGTAACTAGTAAAATACCAACAAATTCTACTATTGTGTCTAATCCTAATCCTGTTGAATTAGGTAGTGATATTGTTATTTCTGGTGTTGCTACTGATGAAAATGGTAGTGTATTAGCTAATGTTGGTTTAAATCTTACTATAGATGGGGTGGATACTCTTGTATTTACTGATAGTAATGGTTTTTGGGCTTTTAATTATACTCCTACTCGTTTAGGTACTATTGATGTTAGTATTAGTTGGGTAGATGGTAATGGGACTCATTATGGTTTTGTTAATAGTTCATCTTTTGTAGTTGTAGCTGGTACTGTTGATAAAATATCTACGAATTCTACTATTGTGTCTAATCCTAATCCTGTTGAATTAGGTAGTGATATTGTTATTTCTGGTGTTGCTACTGCTCAGGATGGTAGTGTTTTAGCTAATGTTGGTTTAAATCTTACTATAGATAGTGTGGATACTCTTGTATTTACTGATAGTAATGGTTTTTGGGCTTTTAATTATACTCCTACTCGTTTAGGTACTATTGATGTTAATATTAGTTGGGTAGATGGTAATGGGACTCATTATGGTTTTGTTAATAGTTCATCTTTTGTTGTTGTAAATGGTACTGTAGTTAAAATTTCTACTAATTCTACTATTGTGTCTAATCCTAATCCTGTTGAATTAGGTAGTGATATTGTTATTTCTGGTGTT
>WRMT01000096.1 GCA_009777005.1 Methanobrevibacter sp.
TTTTTTAAAAATAAATTAATATTATTCTGATTATTAATTAAAATGTTTTCTTTCAAGACTATAATTTATATTTTTCTTATAATTATTACCTTATATAGGAGAAATCACATGAGTAACTTATTATACGGAAATTGTCATATATTATACAGAAATTTTTAAAGTGATTTAGAAAAATAAATAAGAAAAAATATATGAATGGGATTTAAAAGTTTTTCATAACCATGAAAATAAATTTGACTTATATTTTAGGATTAAAAAGGTATCTAACAATTATAAGTTAAGATTAAAAAAAATTCATAGTAACTATGTTGGTAGTTGTAGATTTTAACAAAGAAAAAAGATTTCTTGATTTTTTATTAGAAAATATTGAGGATATGGAAAATGAACTTGATGAAAACTTAGAATACGATGAAGATAATTTTAGATATAAAAAGAGGGATTTAGATTATTCTGTTGATTTAAATAATAATGAAAGAAAAATAGCATTAAACTGGTTGTCTTCTAAATCCATACTTTTAATGAAATTTGTTTTAAAATTACATGTCTATTTATCAATAAATAGAGGGTGATAAAATGAAATTATGTCCTAAATGTGGAAATCCCATGAAAATGGATGCTGTTTTATGTTCAAAGTGCGGTAAATCTTTGGATGAAAATGAAAAAAGAGAACTTAATGAAACTGCTGATAAAATATATAATAATATAATTAAACTCAATAATGAATTTCGCTATATTAAACCAGATCAAAACCCAAAAGTTACTACTAGAGGTAATAGAACTTATATCAAGGGTGAAGCCCTTGATGATTCCCAAAAACATTTTTTGAGTAAATTAAATATAAATTTTAATGAAAGTATTAATACTATTAAATCATTAAATAAAACCCTTTTAACAATTGAACAATTAATTTTTAATTTACATGGAGTGAATTTAGATGGGGGTTTTCATTACAGTCATATGATATTTAAACATGGTCGCATGGTAGTTAAACTTGCAAGAAAAGCTACTATTGACTTTGACAAAATTAATCAACAACTCCATATTTTAAACCTGAAAGTTTATGACATTAAAAATAAAATTGAAGGAAAAAATCTAAAAGTTGAAGAGGATGAATTAATAATTAAAGAAGAAGATTTAAAAGTTGAAGAGGATGAATTAATAATTAAAGAAGAAGATTTAAAAGTTGAAGAGGATGAATTAATAATTAAAGAAGAAGATTTAAAAGTTGAAGAGGATGAATTAATAATTAAAGAAGAAGATTTAAAAGTTGAAGAGGATGAATTAATAATTAAAGGAGAAGTTCTAAAAGTTGAAGATGAAGAACTAAAAATTGAAAATAAAATTGTAGGAGAACAAAAATCAACGGAAATAAGCAATTTTGACTCTAAATATCATAAAAAACCTATTGTTGCAGCTATCTTATCTTTATTTCTGTGTATGGGGCAATTCTATAATGGTCAAATATTAAAAGGAATTTTATTTATTTTAGTTTTGCTCATACTGATTTCGATTAATGGATGGTTAGGAGCTTTATTTATAATTTTTGTAATTTATGATGCTTATAAAAATGCAAAACAGATAAATGATAATATAAAGAAAGGTTATGATGAAGATTAATGAGTTAATAAAGAATTTTAATGAAAGTGCAAATAATATGTTTCAAAAAACTAAAATTTCAAGAGAAAGAGATTAAATTTTTTTATATTAATTTCAAGTGTAATACTTGGATTAATTAATAAATTTTTTTACTCTTCATTTGAAATTATTTTTTCATATGCTAATGGCATGATTGTAGTATTTATAAATATCAAAAAAGAAATTTATATTTTTTTTAGCTCATAAAAGATTTTCAAGACCTTTTGTAGCTAATAAACTCCTGAAAGATCCTTCGGGTGACATCTGGATATTACCTTTTGAATATTCATTTAAAGCAACTTGAATCATTGTATTTCTTTTATCTGGATTAGTAGCTGCTGTTGAAAGAGCTTTAACTAGTACTTTCACTGCATCTCCTCTATTCATTCCATTTCCATATAAATTATCATTTTCCCTTACAATATCTTTAGCACTGAGGTTTGTCACTACGCCATCGATTTTAAATGGTCTAATAGAGTCTATGATAGCATCCAACCCTTCATCTGTGATTACTACTACGGCATCAGCTCGCATTCCTGTATTTGCTTCTACAATTTCTTTTGCATACTCCATACCTTGACCATAGTCATTATTCCACAATGAATCATGAAGAAACATGTTTCCAGGAAGATTACCTGGGGCAGGTTGAGTAGGATGTCTCATTCCTCCAGGGTATACTGGAGTATATTTTTTTATACTTCCATTTTTTAAATCAACCATAAATGCCATGTCTACACCACCACCAGACTGCTCATATTTATCTACAGCTAAGACTAAAATCTTTTTTTCACCTTCAGCTAAGTTAGGACCTCCTAAAAAAGTTCCAAAAAATATGGCTATTATTCCAATAGCACTTACAATTATAATTGCTATAATCAGTTTATTTTTCGATTCCATGTAATCACCTTACCTAAAGTAGAAAATCTTTTTTTTTTTTTTTAATAATTATTAATTTGTTTACAATATAAATAAAATAATAGTTTTTATTTAAAAAATAATCTATTTTTGTAAACTTATAAATTCAAAATCTATAGCTTTTAAATTTCATATTTTAATACTTAACATTTCAATATTTAAATAAAACCATTTAAAAGGATTATTTCGGTTGAAAATATTACTATCAAAGTTAAAACTATAATTCCATAGTCTATTTTCATTATTGGTGATTCTTCTTTATAGCTAATAGCTTCACCACTATAACCTCTAGCTAACATACTATAGTATACAGTTTCTCCCTTTTCAAATGACTTCAAAAACAGCATCATTATTGTAAAAGCAATTTGCTTTAGTCTCCAACTATAGCTAGTTTTCCTGTTCCATATACTAAAACATCTTGATTTTTGAGCTTTAGCTATACTTTCAAGCTCATCAAAAAAAACAAACAGGTATCTTACTGTCATATTTAATATCATCGCCATTTCTTTTGGAAAACCAAGTTTTCTCATTGAGTTTACTATGGAATCTAATGGGGTAACTGAGGATAGAAGAACAATAGTTGACAAACAAACCACTAATCTTGAGAGTAATAATATTCCAAAAAGAACTCCTTCATAGCTAATGGTTAATCCAAATGGTAAGGTGTATAAAACTAACCCTTCCTTTATAAATGGTTGGAAAATAGCTATAAATCCTCCAAATGGTAGAATCATCAAAACCCTTTTTACAAAGTAGCTAATGGAAACTTTGGAAAATAGGAGGAGGAGGATAATATATATTTCAAGGAGTAAGAGAACTTTTAAATCAGTTGTATACACACTATAGATAACAATCATTAATGTTAAAATAAGCTTTATTCTCCCATCTAAATTGTGAATAATGCTATCTTTCCATGTTTCTTGCTCTATATTATTTAATGTAATATTCATCTTATCCTCTATTATTATTAAAATTATTATTATTAAAAATATTATTATTAAAATTGTTATTATAATTAATTTTAATTATTATAATGCTTTATCAATTTCCAAATAATATTCCTCTTTTTTAATATCATTTAGTTTTAATTAATTATTTTTTTTTATTTTTTATAAGATATCCTATTCCATATGCTAGAATAAACACTACAATTACTCCAATTACAATAGCTACTGATCCAGAGATTGGATCTTCTCCAAGTGAAGGGATAATATAGTCTGGCATTGGTGATTCATATAATTCTGCTTCTTCAATTCCAGGATTTAATATTTTTTCTGCTGCACTTTCAAATCCATCAGGATTACTTGAAGCTAAAAATGGAGCTAGAATAGCTATTGTAATAGCTACTACAAGACCAATAATCATGAATTTTTTTGTTTTAGTTTCCATTTTTTATCTCCTTTTATTAGCTATTAATTTTTTTAGTAGCTATTAAATCAGGTCTAACATTATTGATAGCTATATAGACTGTTGTACTGATTAATCCTTCTGCTACAATTCCTATTACAAAGTGATAAATTCCCATGAAATATAATCCTGCTATTAATGGGAAAGCTCCAGCTATCCATAATTCTAAAGCACAAGCAATAGCTGGGATAAATAGTGAAAGGAAAGATGCTATAAATATTGAAGGAACATCACTTAAAACAGCTTTCAATCCTTTAAAACTGTAAAATCCAACGAAACTTCCAATGATTCCCATGTTAAATATGTTCAGTCCAAGTGTTGTTATTCCTCCGTCTCCAAAAGCTAATCCTTGGATTATTAAAACAACAGCTAAGACTAAAAACCCAGCAAAGGGACTTCCAATTAAAATAGCCACTATTGCAGCTCCAACCATGTGTCCACTTGTTCCCCAAGGAATTGGTATGTTCATAGCTTGTATAGCAAAAATACCAGCTGCTAAAACAGCAAGTAATGGTATCTGTTTTTCATCTAAGTTTTCTCTTGCCCATCTAACCGCAAAGTATCCAACAATTATTACTATTATGTAGTAAATAATACATTGCTCTAGTGGTATAAGTCCATCCGGTATATGCATTTCTCTTCATCCTGTTTTTGGTTAAAATATATTATTATTTATTTTATTATATTTATTATTATAATTATTTTTTATTTTTTAATTCAATTGATTTCAGCATAAAATTCAAATAGTGTATTACTTTTTTTAAATTTGCTTATAAATAGAGTATTACATTTTCAGTTTTATACTGTATATTTCTTATATTAAAGGTGTATTAAATTGTTTTTTTCTTATTGAACACTCTTTAATAATTTAAAATTATAAATACCTCTATATAAAGTTTTTCTAAGTAATACTATTGTCTCTATTTCTCCATGAAAGTATTACAATAATAACTTTTTCACTGTTCATATATTCACATATTAGTTAAAAAATTAGTACAACATTATACATTAACTAAACTAAAAATAAATTTTCTAAAAATTTTCATTAAAAGATCATGTCATAATTTTATTTCAAAAAAATATTCCTATAATATATTTTTCATTTTAATAATATATTTTTCTTATTTATAATTTAATTTTCTTATTTATAATTCAAATCTCTTATTTTTAATATATTTTTCTTATTTATAATTTAAGTTTCTTATTTTTAATATATTTTTCTTATTTTTAAATTATATTTCTTATTTATAATATACAGTTTTTAGAAAATTTTTTTTAATGAGAAATTTTATTAGAGAAAAATTTTGACAAAATCATTATAAATATTCTAGTAATTTTTTCATTTCAAAATTTTAGTATACAATACTTTTTGAGTGAATAGATTCTTTTACAATACCTGATTATAAACAAAGCAAATAACAATTGGCAATATGTCACTGCATCAACTTAAGACATACTAGTGGTGCTAAAACTAAAGTTAATCTTTATCCTCCTTTAAAAATACTTTTGAATGGTATAACAGATTGAATCAACTAGTTTACAATCAATAATAGACAATTAACATAACCTTTTTTAATAATAGATTACAAATGATATTGTATGAAGTACGTAGCTTTTCTTAGAGGCATTAATGTTGGCAAAAATAAGTTAATATTGATGGATGATTTAAAAGTTCTTTTTTCTAAGATGGGGTTCACTAAGGTTAAAACTTATCTTCGTAGTGGTAATATTATTTTTGAAAGTGATGATTTGAATATTGATGAATTATCTGATAAAATTTCAAATAATATTGAAGAATTTTTTGGATTTTATGTAGATTGTTTTATAAAAAGTGAAAATGAAATTAATTCTTTGATTAAAAATAATCCTTATGATAATAATTTATCAGAAGAAATATATCTTAGTATTTTTAAAGAGGATATTAATGAAAAACTTTCTAAAGAACTGATTGATGAGTTTAAAAATCTTGTTACTAATGATGAATTTGTGATAGCCGAAAAAGAAATATATTTACTATGTAGATCTAAATATCACAAAACTAAATTTAACAATAACTTTTTTGAATCTAAATTGGAGAATATAGCAACTACGAGAAATTGGAAAACAATGATTAAAATTAAACATTTGTTAAGTTGAGTTTTTTCTAAAACAACACATAATCTTTTATAAATTTGATAATATGATTAGATGCTCCAATCCATAGCAATCTATTTTTTTATACATGATTTCATCGAAAAAGACTGTTTATTCAGTTATTAAAGTATTTAAACAATTATTTTCAGTTGATAGCTATTCCTTCTTTTCTTATTTTTTTCCAAGTCAGTCAAATTTTTCGCAGTTGTGAATTTTAACACACGAAATTAAGATTAGTTTTAGTAATATTTTTTTTAAAAAGTAATACTTTCTTATTTTTAAAAATAAATAATAGCTAATCATTATAATCATCGAAAAAGCCTATTTTTTCTTTTTCATTTTTATTACTACTTTTTTTTTGTAAATATTTTTCATATAAAAATTATTAATTTTTTTTAAATTTTAATAAAATATTATTACTTTTTTCTTTTTTATTACTTCCTTTATAAACAGCAAATAGAATTGTAATAACACAAATATTATATAATGTATTACTATTAATTATTTTTCATGGTGAAGCAATTACTTTTTTGAAAAAAAGTAATATTTAGAATTTTTGTTTTACCATCTATTGGCACTGTTGCACAATTATTTTTGTTCAACGATTTATAAATAAAAATTAATATTTTTTAAAAAAAAATTCAATATATTAAATTTTATTCAATTATATATTAAATATATTAAATCTTGTTCAATTATATATTAAAAATTTTTAATTTTGTTAATCAAAATAAAATTGTGCTACAAGCTCATATTGAAAATATGAAATTTTTTTAATAAAAAAAACTTCCTTCTTTAAACTTTTAAAAAACAAGTTTTTTCAAGATGTAATTAATGGAGAATAAAATGTCAAATTTTAAAAATAATAAAACGATCATAATATTTCTTTTATTTAGTTTGATTTTGTTGTTTGCTGGTTCTGTATCAGCAGCAAATCAAAAAATTACTAATGTTACAAGTCAAAGTGAAATTCAGGAAATAATTTCAGGAAATCATAGCTCTATAAATCTAAACTCTGGCGATACTCTAACTTTTAGCTCAGGAACATATAATTGGGATGTAAATAGAGGAATCATAGTAAATAGAGGAATTAAGATAGTTGGTGAAGGAAATGTAAGAATTATTGGAAATGGCAACACTAGTACTAATAATACCATTAACACGGCATTTAATGTAACAGCTAACAATGTTAAAATTTCAAAATTATCAATTTCAAGATTTTTTTATGGGATCCATACTACAGCTAGGAATACAAACATTTCCCATTGTACGATTTTCAACAATCGCCGTGGTGTCAATACCAATGGTGCTACTAACTTTGCTTTAGAAAATAGTAATATACACAATAATGAAAGAGAAGCAGTAAACCTAAATGGAGAGAAATTTACTGTGAAAAATAATATCATGAGAAATAATGGATTTGAAGCTATTCATGGTCATGGAGTAAATAGCTTAGTAACAAATAATACTATTATTGGCAATGCACGTCCTGGAATGGCTGCAGTTGATTTTCATATCCATGATGGTTCTTCAATGAAAGGTTTAATATTCAGTGATAATGTTGTTCGATCCAACAAAGGAATAGGTATAATATTAATAGCTCATGACAATGCCAAGTTTTTTAACAATAAAATTTATAATAATGCAGAAACTGGAATTATAATTACTAATGAAACTAATAAAAACAATAATATATACAGTAATCGTATTTATAAGAATTTAAATGGTATTGAAAATTATGGAGTGAAAACAAGCTTAAGCAACAATAAGATTTATCATAATACAAAAAACCAAGTAGTCAACACTGCTAAAGATTTTATTAGGAATGGAAATCTAATCAATGGAAATAATGAGTCTAAATCCAAAGTTATTAATGCAAACATTAAAAATCTTGTTTATCGATATTCTGTTAGTAAATTCACTGTTCAAAAAGGAAAATCTACAACTTTAAAGACTGAAATTAAGAATTCAGCTAAATCAAATTCTAAAAGGATGGGTGTTAGAATAACACTACCTCAAGGGATGATAATATCCTCTGTAAATAACAAAAAATACTTTAACAACAAGAAAAACACATGGAATTTAAGTGTACCTGCTAAAAAAACAATTAATTTAAAAGTTGCACTAATATCCAACTCAGTAGGAAATAAAAAGCTATCATTAAATGTAAATGGTCAAAAACAATCTGTATCATTAGTTGTAGTATAAATTATACTACTTTTTAATTTTTTTTGAGGAGATACTATGAATAACCTATTAAAACTTTTCTTTTTTTCTTTTTTTTTAATATCTATTGTAGTTTCCAGTCTAGGAGTAGCTTTTGCACATGATGATTCAAATGACCCAAATCATGTTCATAATTATCCTAGTGTAGTAACTACTGAGGATACTATGAATCCAGAATCTGATGTTGATAGTAAAAATTCAGATGATGGTTATGCAGAAGGATCTGCAGGGAAATCTAACAATCCTGTTAATTCAAACAACCTTAATAATCCTAATTCTGTAGATAATATTAGCTCTTCTAATACTACTGAAAATCAGAGGGAAAATTCAACTGATGAAAATCTTAGCTCAGAAGATTCAGAGATTTCCTTAAATACTATTTTGATAATAGTAATAATTATCATAGGGATCATCGGACTTTGTATTGTTTTATTAAAAAAGGGAATGTTTAAATTATAAGAAGGGAGAAATACAATGCACTTACCTGATGGAATGATGCCTTTAAATCAAGCGTTAATTTATTGGATAATAGTTATAATCTGTTTGGTGATTTTTTTCTTTAGACTTTCAAGTGTAGAAGAAGATCAAAGGGTTAAAAGATTAGTTTTAACAGCTATATTAACTGCAGCAACAATAATTGTATCTACAATAACAGTTCCTTCTCCCTTTGGAATACCTATGCACTTTTTCTTAATTCCTTTGGTTGTAATAATTTTAGGACCTTTTAGTGGAACAACTGTAACATTTTTTGCTTTATTAATTCAAAGTTTAATAGGGCTTGGTGGGTTAACAGTCATAGGAGCTAATGTATTCGTTATAGGAACAGTTTTAGGTTTATCAGTTTATTGTATTTACAAGATTATTTCAAAGTTTAATGAAAGCTTTGGAATTTTTATAGCTACTTTACTTGGAATTTTCATTGCATCTATTAGTCAAATTATTATTTTAGTAATTGGTGGTGTAGCTACTTTTGAAATGTTATTGCCAATATTTACAGTATATTATTTATTCATTGGAATAATCGAAGGATTTATTACAACTTTTATAGTTTCACTTATCGAAAAAATAAAACCAGAATTTTTAACATTAAAAAAGATTTAGTTGATATTAGCTAAAATAAAATGTGGTTGGTCGATATTAGTTAAAATAAAGTTTGTTGATATTAGCTAAAATAAAATAAGGTTTGTTGATATTAGCTTAAACTAAATGAGGTTTAACAAGATGAAATTTAAATGTATAATACCAATTTTAATATTTTTAATATTCTTAACTGGAATGTCTACTGTTAGTGCTCATGGTGTAGATGTAACAGATGATATCATGATTATAACAGATGAAGATAATGCCATTGAAACAAAAAAAATTGTTGATAGTTTGAACCTAGACATCAAAGTTTATAAATTTACATCTGTAAGTGATGTTGAACATCAACTTGAACATGCTAAAGAAAACCCTAATAAAAGAATATTAGCTGTTGCATTTCATGATACTGTTAATAAATTTATAAAAGCAAATCCAAGTTTATCTGACAAAATCATTGTTGTTGGAAGTACCGAATCAGAAATTAATCAAGGTCTTGTAAAGCTAAACCAGTCTGCAAACAATGATAATGAAAATATAGATATTGATTACACTACGATTGTTTTAATCATTGTTATTGTGGGATTAATAGCTGGCTTTGGATTATTTTTATTAAAAAGATAAATTTCTTTATATTTTTTTTTTTTTTTTTTTTTTTTTTTTTTATTTTTTTTTTTTTTTTTTTTAATTTAAAATTTTTTTTTAAT
>WRMT01000097.1 GCA_009777005.1 Methanobrevibacter sp.
GTAAAAATCTTTTGTACGTGTAAATATTCTATTAATTAATATTTGTATGAAATTTATACGTAAAATCTTCTGTAACGTGTGAATATTCTATTAATTAACATTTGTATAAAATTAATTAAATTTGATAAAATAATAATCGGATTTTATTAGCTAATTAAAAAAATAATAGCTTGTATATATTATAGAGATATTATTAATAATATTTTATTAATAAATAATATTTATTAATTAAAATAATCAATTTAATAAAAACTAAGGAGGAAAAGAAAATATGGACCCTATAACATTAGGTGTTGTTGCATTGATGGGTGCGGCTGCAACTATAGCTGGTGCTGCAGAGGATTTAGAGTCTGACATAGGTTCAATGAGTAACCCAAACTCACAAGTTCAGTTAGCTCCTCAGATGGGACATTTACACAGACTTATAAATAAGGCTGTTTCAGGTGAACCCGTAGCTTATGGTACTTGGTGTGGTATTGCAGGAGCTATTGCTTTTGTTTTAATCAATCCAGCATTTAATTTTAATGTAATGCCTATAGTTGCAATAGCAATAGGTGCTACTGTAGCTGCTTTAGTTCATGCAGCTTATACTGTCACAGCTCATATGGGACGGATTGTAAGTCAATCACAATTTGAACAGCCATTATTCATGGATGCTTTAACACAAGCCTTAGGACCTATTGTAGGTCATGGATTTATAACCACTTTTTGTATCGTAACTATAGCTTATTTGATGCATGTGGTTCTACCTGTTGGAAATCCTTTACATCATGATTTCCCATTACCGCTTCTTGCTGTTTTATGGGGAATAGCTATTGGGGCTATTGGTTCTTCAACTGGAGATGTTCATTATGGTTCAGAGAAAGAATACCAACAATACCCATTTGGTGGAGGTATTCCTGTTGCTATCCATGGTGATATTGTAACTAAAGCTGAAGTTGGTGCAAGAAACTCAATAGATGTTGTTAACTTCTGTGCAAAATTTGGCGGACCTTTAACTGGTTTTTGTTTTGGTGCTGTTGTATTTTTAAGTTTCTGGATTACTGTTGTATTTGGAACTACTGGTGGACTAATAGCAGGTTTTGTCATCATTATATTATTGATAGTAATGAATGAAAGACTTGAAAACTTTGCCAGAACAAAATATGGACCATATAAGGAAGATTAAGGAGGTTTCGTTTTATGGATCCAATAACTTTATTAATATTAATTATAGTTGGTGGAGTTCTTATTGGTGGAGGTGTACACTTCATACCCGTAGGAGGAGCTCCTGCAGCTATGGCAACAGCTACAGGTGTAGGAACTGGAACAGCAATGCTTGCAGCAGGTGCTGGACTAACTGGTTTGATTACTGCAGCAACTATGACTGGACAACCAGTATACATGATTGCAATAGCTGGAGCAGTTGGTGCAATGATGATGATGGGAATCACTATGCTTGTTGCTAATATAATTTATGTTTATGGTGTTGGTGTTGTACCTGCTTCTGCAAAAACTGAAGTTGACCCTATAACTGGAAGAAATCAAGAAAAATATGTAACTTCTGGTACAGAAGGTCATGGTCTTCCAACAGTTTGTTTTGTTAGTGGTATCATCGGTGGTTTACTCGGTGGTGCTGGTGGTGGAGTTGTTTACTATGGTATCAGTGTTGCAATGACTGAAGGTTCCTTTGTAACTGACCCAGCTATAACTGTAGGACTTGCTGCAATTTTAGCTGTTGGTGTATTCTTTATTAATTCAGTAATAGCTTCATATAATATTGGTGGTACTATTGAAGGATTCCACGATCCTAAATTCAAAAGAATTGGAACTGGAATAATTTCTTGTGCTATTGCTTCTGCAGTGTTAGGATTATTCGCTATTCTTTTAACTGGAGGTGTTGTATAATGTCAGTAGCTGCTGGTGGCTCATCTGAAAGTGCAATAAGTCCTGAAATTATGCTGGCATTAGGTGTAGTTGGAGGTCTTATTGGTATATATGTAGTTACTTTAAACCCTGTTTTTGGTCCACTTTTAGCTTCACTCGGTGCAGTATGTGCTATAGTATGGGGTGCTGATGCAATCCGTAGAGTAGCTAGTTATGGTTTAGGTACTGGTGTACCTTCTATTGGTTACATGTCTCTTTCTATAGGAATTATTGGTGCATTAGCTGGAATCGGTTTAGCATCAACTTCTTTGTTAGAAGGATTAGGATTTTTAGGACCTATTCTTGCTTTAGTATTTGCAATGGTAATTGGTTTAATTGTAGCTGTAATAGCTAAAAAAATTATTGGAATGAAGATTCCTGTTCTTGAAAGATGTACTGCTGAAATTGCTGGAGCAGGTGCATTATCTGTTTTAGGATTCTGTGCGACTCTTGCTGGAGACTATACAATTGATGCAATTCTTAAATTTACTGTAGCTCCTGGATTTATAGCATTATTCTTTATAATGAATACTATGGCTATACAACATCCATTCAATGCATGTTTAGGACCTAATGAAAATCAAGTTAGAACTCTTAAACTAGCTGCTGCTACTGGATTTTTAGCTATGTTTGTAACAGGAATATTAACTATCATTAATCCTGTTCCTAATGTATTGCTCATTAGCTCTAATCCATGGATTGGAATTCCTGTATGGGTAGCTATTCTTGTTGTTGCTGGAATTGGATGGTTAATTTCAATAAGAGCTTATGTTTGTGCATCATTTGATGAAGCTGCATCTGTTAAATGGTCTGGATTATGGCCTAAAATTGAAGAACAATAGGGGGCAAAAATATGGAAATGTTACCGTTAGTTAAAATAGTTCCTGAGTATAATTTGACTCTTGATCCCTCTACTGGTATGCTTGGAGCAGCTCTAGGAAGGGAAGTTATTGTACTCTCAATGGATGATGTAAACAATGGAATAGACGAATTAGAAGCTGCGGCTGATGATTTAATCAGTTCATTAGACCCTAGTACTGTTTCTGAAGGAGCGTATCCTGGAAGAGAAGGTGCTTATGTTACTGCAGGTATGCTTACAAACATGACTTATGGATTCTTAATTGGATTGTTTGTTTTAATTGCTGCTATTCCTTTATTAAGATCACTGGGGGTTTTATAGATGGCAGATAAAAAATCACCTGCAGATGGATGGCCGATAATTAATGGAGATTATATGGTTGGAGACCCTGAAAGTCCTGTTGCAGCTACAACACTAGGTTCTCATAATGAGGATGTTCCTGTTGGAGCTGGTGCAGCTATAGCTGGACCTTGTAAAACAGAAAACTTAGGTATTGAAAAGGTTGTAGCTAATATAATTTCAAATCCAAACATTAGATTCTTAATATTATGTGGATCCGAAGTTCAAGGACACATTACAGGTCAAACCATTGAAGCATTACATGCAAACGGTGTAGATCCTGAAAAAAGGAAAATTATTGATGCAACTGGAGCTATTCCTTTTGTTGAAAATGTTCCAGATGAAGGAATTGAAAGATTCCAATCTCAGGTTGAAATTGTCAGTATGATTGATGTTGAAGATGCTGGTGCAATTGAATCTAAAGTTAAAGAATGTGTTGAAAAAGACCCTGGTGCTTTTGAAGAAGAGGCTTTTATTATTTCTCTCGATGAAGGCGGTGCTGATGAAGATGATGGCGAAGAAATGCGCCCTGTAGCTCCTGAAACTGCTTTAATTGAGGCAAGAATGAGAAACATTCAGACACAAGTAAAAATGGTCGCTGCTGTACAAAAAAACTTTGCTGGTAACTATGCTGGCAAAGTTCAAGGTATAATGATTGGATTAATTTTTACATTGGTAATTGGTTCTCTATTACTAGGAATATTATAGGGAGGTTATGATTATGGTTAAATTATCTAACAAGCCAAATGTCCGTGGTATTAAGAATGTTTCTGCTGATGTAAAATACAGATCTCAACTAATTGGAAGAGAAGGAAGACTTTTTGCAGGATTACTTTCAACAAGAATTACTGGAATTGGATTAGGATTAGCTATTGCATTTGTATTAGTTGTCTTAATACCATATTTAGCAAAATTATTCTGAGGTGTTAATAAATGTCTGAAGAAAATACAATACCTCGAGTACTTGTCTCTGCAGATGAATACAATAAAGCTAACCTAAGGTTAGATGAAATTGAAGAAAAAGTTGAATTCACTGTTGGCGAATATTACCAAAGATTAGGTCAACAAACAGGTAGAGATGTAGGTATTTTATATGGTATAATAATAGGTCTTGTAATAATGGTTGTAGTAATGAAGTTTGCTGCTACACAAGTTTTAGCAGGATTGCTCTAGTGGAGGTTTAACAAATGTTTAGGTTTGATAAAGAACAAGTAGTATTGGATATAGCTGGAGTCGAAATCGGAGGTCAGCCAGGGGAATATCCAACTGTTTTAGCAGGAACCATCTTTTATGGTGGACATAAGATTATTAGTGATGAAAAGGCAGGAGTATTTGATAAAGACGCTGCAGAAGAAAGAATTAAAAAAATGGAAGAGATGTCTGATGTTACTGGAAACCCTTGTTTAGTACAAGTTTTCGGACAAACAGAAGAAGCTTTAGTTAAATACTTAGAGTTTGTTGGTGACATATCTGACCAGCCTTTCCTTATAGATTCTACTTCTGGTGATGCAAGAGTAGCCGGAGCTCAATATGCTACTGAAGCTGGATTAGCTGAAAGAGCTATTTATAACTCTCTTAACATGGCTGCAGAACCTGAGGAAATTGAAGCTGTTAAAGCATCTGACTTGACTGCTTCTATTGTATTAGGTTTCAACCCAATGAATCCAACCGTTGATGGTAAAATGGATATGTGGGAAAATGGTGCTGATACAATTGACCAAGGTTTATTACCAATGTCTGAAGAGTGTGGAATTACTAAACCTTTAATGGATACAGCTGTTACACCTCTTGGTCAAGGTGCTGGAGTAGCTGTAAGAACTTCATTTGCTGTTAAAAGTAAATGGGGATTACCAGTAGGTTCTGGTATTCACAATGTTCCATCTGCATGGGACTGGTTAAGAGAATACAAAAAAGATCACAAAGAAGCATGGCCTGTTTGTGATATTGGTTCTAACTTAATCCAACAAATGGCTGGTGGAGACTTTGTTCTCTACGGTCCTATTGAAAATGCAAATCTTGCTTTCCCTGCTTGTGCTATGGCTGATGTATTCATTGCTGAAGCTGCAAAAGATATGGGAACTGAAGCTGTTGAAACACATCCAATGTTCAAATTGCTTTAAATATTCAATAATTAAATTTGATTGATTAGATATTAATCTAATCTATTTCTTTATTTTTTTTTCAATATTCCTTGATTTTTAATCTTTTATTATAATACATAGCTTTTTTTCTAAGATTTTTTTTTCAATTAATAATTTAATATTCTCTAGCTATTTTTTTTAAAATTGGATTAGAATAAAATTACACTGTTGTTTTCATGTTAATTTTTCTCCTTTAAAAAAATTTGTGTAATATATTTCTTTATCATGATATATATTTCCTATTTGAATATCTTTTTTGATGAAAATATTTATTAGAGGTTAAATTTAGACTATCAATTAATAGAATAGCATTTCTTTTTTGTTTAATTTTTAAAAAAATTTATTGTAAAATTTTTGAAACTTTTCAATAAGTTTATATGTCTATTTTACATAGTATAGTTAAAAATAATCCAAAAATTATCATGATTTTTTCTATTTATCATATTGGAAAAAAGGTTTTAAAGCAATGATTTTTTTTAAAAATTTTTAATAATCCTTTATTAATTAATCTAACTAATTATAATTTATTTTTTTTAATAAAAATGATTATTAATCACAATTTTAATAATTAATATTAATAAAATTAATATTAATAAAATTGATTTTAGAAAATTAATTAATTTTTTATAAATAACTTTATTCAAACTTTTCTTCAAAGACAATAAATTAGAAATTTTTAGATTTGGATAGACATTAGGATTGTTTTTTTATTTTTATCATATTAAATTTTGTATAATAATTAATTTTAATGTAATTTTCAATTTCTTTAATTTACAATTAAATAAGTATAAATTGTTTATTTCTCAAAAGGTCTTTTGTAAATTTGCAAAAAATCTTTTATAGAATAAAGGGAAATATTAAATTTAATTATATTTATTTATCAACATATTTTTTTAATGAAATTATTTATATTTTGATTTGAGGTAGTTTTAATGTTAGAAATTCTTGAAATAGCTGTATTATTTATTATAGCTTTGTTAATTGTCATAAAAGCTGCCGATATTTTTGTAGATAATGTATTAAAAGTTGGAACCGCACTAGGTGTATCTCAAGTTCTTTTAGGTATTACGGCAGTAGCTATGGGAACTTCTCTTCCTGAATATGGCTCTGCTCTTATTTCTTCTCTTTCCAGTACAGAAGGTATGGGTTTAGGTCTTGTTATTGGTTCTAATATATGGAATCTTGCTGGAATTTTAGGCATTTCTGCTGTTATCACTGGCTATATTGAAGCTGATGAGAAATTCATAAAAAGAGATGGATTGATGGCAGTATTAGTAGGAGTTATTCTTTTTTGTATTATGTTTGCTGTTCTTTTGACAAGTTCAGATATTGTTTCAAAGATTGGCTCTGTGATAATGATTGCAGTATTTTTTTATTATTTGAGAATTTTAATTAAAGATCAAAAAAAAGAGATTAGAGAATTTGAATCTATTAAAGAAAAAACAGCTAAAAATAAGGATACAATTGAAAAAATAGACGAAAACATTCCTGAAATTGAAGAAGTTATAGATAGGAATAAAAAAACACTTGATAAAAAAAATATTTTATATGTTATTCTAGCAATTATTAGTATAATTATTGGTTGTGAATTGTTAGTTCATAGTACTAGAGAGTTAGCTGCTGTTTTTGCCATTCCAGAAATGATGATGGGTCTTTTTTTATTAGCTATTACTACTAGTTTTCCTGAGCTAGTTATAGCAGTAACTTCAGCTAGGAAAGGGTTACATGGAATGGCTATTGGAAGTATTGTTGGAACTGCTGCTTTTAATATATTAATTGGTATAGGTATTCCAGCATTTGTAGTTACTATGCCAGTCAACCCTCTTTCTCTTTACTTTGATGCTCCATATATGATTGCTGTCTATGCTTTGACAATAATTTTAGTTAAGTACAATGGTATGAAATTAACTCGACTCACAGGAATATTTCTTATTTCACTTTATATATTATATGTAGTTTTAAGAATATTTTTTATCACCTAAAAAAATCTTAATTCCAAATTTAATAATTTATTAGGGAAATTTTAAATTATGCATTTTTTTAAAAAAAATAATTTATTAAATATTTTTTATTCAACCATGAATGTACTTTATTTTCATCTTTATTATTACTATCATAAAAAAAGATTTAATATAAGAAATATATAAATTTACAATAAATAAAACTTGAGGTTTTTAATGTATAAAAAAGTATTGGTTCCTATAATGGGAAATTTTAGTGAAGATTTAGCTGAACATGCTATAGATTTGATTGATGGTCGTGATGTTGATCTTTTTGTAGTTTATGTTATAGACGGCTCAGTTCCATTTTTAACTCCAAAAAACATTAAGAAAGCAATGGCTATTGAACTTAAAAAAAGAGGGAAATGTTTTCTTGAGGAATTTGAAAATATTTTAAATCTCTCTGAAAATAAAAATATTTCTCTTGAAAAAATACTTACTGAAGGAAAACCTGCTGAGGAAATTGTCAGAATAGCTAAGGAAAAATGTATTGATGTAATTGTCATGGGCACAGGTAAAAGTATTGTAGATAAACATCTTTTAGGAAGTGTATCAGATGAAGTTGTTCATTTTGCTCCATGCACTATTCTTTTAGTTAGGACAATTGAAAATAAGGCTTGTGAAAATCCTAATTCATGATAAAAATCAATTTTCAAATATTTTTTTTACAAAATTAGATCTTTTAAAACTTGTATTTTTCATGAAAATACCTTTTTTTTCATGATTTAGAATTTTATTTTTCTTATTTTTATGGTTTAGAATTTTATTTTTTTTGTTTTATTATTTTGAATATTGTTTGACTTGTTTTTATGATTTGGGATATTATTAGTAAATACACACTTATCAGTACAAAATTTATTTTTTCATTATTTTATCCAAAAATTAATTATTATTTTAAGATGAGCATAATTTTCTTATTTTTTTTTAAAAATATTTATATGCTCTTTTTATAATACATATAATTAAAATTAAAGAATAATTAGATTATTTTTATAATAATGAGTTTCTATTTATTAAATTATTTCTTTAAATGTTTATCATGGAATTTAATGATGATTATTCTAAAAGAGGGAAAAAATGTCTTTGATAAGTAAAATTTTTGGATTAAGGTCTAAACCAGTAATAGCTAAAAGCCAACTTAAATCATTTGAATCTTTAAAGTCATCTCCATTCGCTGCTAAAACTGTTGGATCAGGTTATTCAATGAAATCTGATGAATATTACATAGCTGCTTCTGTTGAACTTGGAAACACTACTACAAAATGTATTATCACAGCTACTAATCTTAATACGAGTGAAAGCTATTTAATAAATAAGACTATTAAGATGACAAGGGATATTCGACCTCCTAAAAAAGATGAAGAAGTTTTTGGAGAGACTGTTTGGGGGATTAAACTTTCAAAGGAATCAGTAGCTGAAATGATTAGAGATGCTGTTTTAGACTCTACAAAAAAATCTAATATTGACATTGAAGAGGATCTAGATTTTGTAGTTAGATCAACAGGTGTAACTGCAGGTTTTGCAACTACTGAAGAAAGTGGAAAGCTTATAATAGCATTAGCTAATGGTTGTTTAGATGCAGGGGTAACTCCAAGGAAAATGGCTCCAGCTATGTCTATTGATAATTTTCCAGATAGATTAAAAGATTTTTCTTTACTTGAAAAGGTTATATTTGATGGTGCAGTTGTAAGTGTTCTTCCTCCAAAAGGTAAAGAAGTAGTAGCTAATGAAATGGAAGGAGAGCTTGTTACTGCAGGAATTAAATTAGGAGCAAAATGGACTAAAATTGATTATAGAAACCCTTGTGTTTCAATTGATTTTGGATCAACATTAGCTGGGCGTGTTGTAAATAATGATGAACCGTATGCTCATACTGTTGGTAATTTCTTAGGTTTAGCTGGGGTAATAGCTGATTCATTAGTAAGGGGAACAGACCAAGTTGATAAAGAAGGTGGAGCAGCTATTGATCTATATACTAAGGATATATTAAAAAAAGCTGATTGGAAAAAGGCTAAATTAAATGCAGAAAAGGTTCATAAATTGATTGATATTAGAAAGGTTCCAATGGATCGTGAAAGGTTTGGAACAGTTCCACTAGATCCTGTAGCTGCAGAAAATGCTGGAACAACACTTATTGGTTGTGATGTTGGGGAAAATGCTGATAAAATACCTGATTTAATTGCCTTAGGAGAGGAACTTTATCAAAATCATGGTTTAAGTACTTTATTTGCAACTATGGATCATACTAGTGCTTTGATTGTTAAACGTCTATTAAAAATAGCTAATGATGAAAATCTCATTCTTGAAGGTTCTGTTTTAGGAATTACTGGTAGAGCAGGAATCACTGGAAAAAAACCTGAGTTAATATTAGAATATACAAAAAACATCTTTGATGATTGTGTTTTTGTTTCTGATGGATTAGCTTTAGGTTCAGCTATTATGGCTCGTTGTATGAATTCTATGGGAACACCATTAGTTCCTGTTGGAGGTAAACGTGGTGGACCTTGTATTTTAGGAGCTAGGAGAAAATTACAAAAGAAATAGTCTTAACTTCACTATTTATTATTATTTTTATTATTATTTTTTGATAAGGATAATAAATTTAATACTAAATATTAAATACTCTTTTTATAACAAATCTTTTAAATTTTTTTATAATAAATTTATTATTTACTTGTAATTAAATTTATTAATCTAAAATTTATTTTTGATTATTATTTACTTTATTAATTATTCTGAGTTGTAAATTTATTTTTATCAAAATTTAAATTTTTAATTTACTTTTAGAAAAA
>WRMT01000098.1 GCA_009777005.1 Methanobrevibacter sp.
TTTGAGTATTTAAACTCAAAAAAGCCATACAATTTGTACTTTTATCAACGAAACATACAATGAGCTTTAAACTTACCAACTAAAATACCAATGACCTCTGATTTTTCCCAAAAATCTAGGACCCTAATAAGATAATCTTATATAATTTATTTAAATAGTGAATAATAAGGAGATATTCCATAAAACGAAATCCCCCTTTTAGAGATTTTAAAAATTTTGAATAAAATAGCTATTTTAAAACTAAACTAATCTATTATTCCTTATATTGGAATTTAGCTATATTTATTTTTATCTAACTAACGTTAGATAGATATATTTTTGAATTATTATTTTAATATGAAAGAAAATTCAATGTAAAACTGATTAGTATATTGATTAGCATAGTTTTAATTTTTATTATTCAAATAAATTATTTATATTTTATATATAAGTTATTACCAAACTTCTTTCATCAAAATTAATATTCATTTATAAATAAATAAGATTTTTTGGAAAATTATTTGGTAATAAGCTATAATCTTTTAAAAATTGTATTTTTTCTATTTAAAGTTTAATAATTATTAATTTGATTAATAATTTATTTATAATTAAATTTTTAAGTTTATAAATAAGTTTATAAAATATTATATAATTTTAAAAGTTTTTATGAAATTAATTTTTTAATAAAATATAAATAGATAAGTATGAAAAACTATAAAAATTTAAATTATACATTACCTTAAGTACAATATTATATTTTAAAAAAAATAGTAAGGCTGTTCTGCAATTCAAGCTTGATATTTTTATTTTTTTTTAAAATAAATATATACTGGATTTATTATTAATATTAAAAAATAATCCTTATTTATTTAGTATTATTATTTTTCACATGCTCTTGGAGAATATGTAATTATAGATAAACACTTAATATATTCATTAATCATTTCACAAAAAAGTAAGTCCTTCTTGTAATACTATAAACAAAATTGTTCCTAATGGAGGAGGCAAAATAACGGGCGATACTAGAGAAAATTTGGAAAAAAGTCTGTAAAAAAGTTCTTACTAAACATATATCGTTTCCAGAACTTTTAGAAGAAATAAAAGAGAATTATTTATGAATCCTAAAATCGAATCATTTATAGAACAATTGTATGAAGCTTTTCCTACTTTAATGACACCAGATTTTGTTGAAACACTGGAAATAGATTTAAAAAATAAATTATTACATGAACAAATAAGTTTTTTAAAGGAAGAAATATTGCCCTATCTTCGTGAAAGAGAATCTAGCATTACAGAGGTAAAAAGCACTCTTCCTGATAAAAACTATGAGGAAAATTTTGAACAAAACAATGACCAACAAACACCAACCGAAACAACAGAACAAGAAAAAAACACCAAACCCAACAATAACCAACAAACACCAACCGAAACAACAGAACAAGAAAAAAACACCAAACCCAACAAACACCAACAAACACCAACCGAAACAACAGAACAAGAAAAAAACACCAAACCCAACAAACACCAACAAACACCAACCGAAACAACAGAACAAGAAAAAAACACCAAACCCAACAATAACCAACAAACACCAACCGAAACAACAGAACAAGAAAAAAACACCAAACCAAACAATAACCAACAAACACCAACCGAAACAACTGAACAGGATAATAATCTTGAACCAGAAATTTTAGAACGCCCCAAACAAGACATTCAAGAAGGACAAGATGAAGACATAATCGGTAGAGAAACCCCGAAAGAAGATAAAAAACCAGAAGATACAGATCAAACTAATGAAGACGACCAAGAACAATTATTACTCAGTGGAGACGAATTATTCAATTATTTAAAAGAAAAACTAGAAGATGTTTCCAATATAAGTGATTTAAATAAGTTGATACCTGAAATAAAAAGATTAAAGAATGAAGAAATCACCAAAGATTCTAAAGCATTATTATGCAGAAAGGTAGGAGAAGTATATCTTAAGCATAATTGTAGAAAAGAAGCTTTAAACAGTTTTAAAAAAGCTTTAAACTATAATCCAAAGGTTGGAGTAAAAAGAATATTTAATAAGTTAAAAAAAGAGTTGCAATAGCGAAAAAACATTTTTTGTAATAATCCTCTCTTGAATTTTTTATTATTTTTTGTTTCAATATCAATTTTTTGAATCAATTTATCAATAAACTCTAAAAAAAATTAGCTATTTTTCTTTGTTCTTCTAATGAATGAATATAATCTTTAATTTATTAATTAACGAGCATATAAATGCACTACCGAAACACCTTTAGCTAAAGATACTATTTCATTTCTTAAAATTAAGAAATATGTGTCATGTCAAATACTTTTTGAAAGTAAAAATATGGTACAATCCCATTTCTTAAAAATGTAATAGGTTTGAATCTATTTTTAAGATAGGAATAAAGTATTTAACATTATTCCCCTAGCTATATTCCTTTTAATTTCACATGTACAATCCATTTATTGTTTTTTATGTAATTATTCCTATGGCTGGTTATTTTTCAACGACTTAAGTATATTATTTAATTTTTTTTATATTGATACAACGAAATATTTAAATATGTAGTTACATATATTTTATTTTATATCCTCCAGTGATTTGAAAATAGTTGTCTAAGAATATGAAAAACTTTCATATTTGAAGGAATTAATAATAAAATTCCTTCAGGTGATAGTTTATATGGATGTTTGAAATTTTAAAAGTTATTTTTGAACATTTAAAAATTGAAAATTCCCTATTTTTTATAAAGTAGAGAACTATATGGTTGCAATGTTGATTTACTCTTGATAAACCATAGTCTATTTTTCTCATCACTTAACCATTTTAAAAGTTTTAATTTGTTAATTGGAGAAAAAAAAGTAAATGGACGTATTTTTAGATTAGTTAATCAGGAATAATAGTAAAATAAAAAATATAACTATAATGAGAGGGATAATAGTGCCAAAAAATACATGTTGTTCTGGAATAAAAGAAGATTTGATAGAAAAAGAGATTGAAGAAAAAGCTGGATGTGATTGCAGTGATTTTACATTAGTTGACCAATCTAAAATAGGAAATCCTAAAACCCCAAAAAAAGAAATTAACATTTCTTTATTAAAACAATTGGAAGAAAAAAGTAAAAAATTAAGTATTACAAGTATTAGCTATGCAAAGACACCTGCAAATGTTTTAGAAAAAAACGATGATTTAAAATATTCTAATGCTATTGTTTTGACTTTACCTATAGGAATGGACATAATTGATGAGATTCCTAGTGATAAAGCTCAAGAACTCAATAATGAACTATATGAAAAATTTGGAAATAGTACTTATGAGCTTTCTGATTATTTAAGAAAAGAAGGATTTGCTACACAAGTTGCTCATCCTAAGGAAGAATTGACAGATCTTTCAAGCTTAGGTCAAGAAGCAAATTTAGGATACATAGGAAAAAATGGATTATTAATCACTCCAGAATTAGGACCAAGAGTTAAAATATCAGCAATATTAACAACAATAGAAAACCTACCCTACTCTGATAAAAATTCACATGAATGGATAAAAAACTATTGTAAAAGATGTAGTAAGTGTATTAAAAACTGTCCCCAAGAAGCACTTATTGAAAATGAGGATAAATTAGCTAAAGCCAAACTTATCGATGAAAAATGTATTGGTTGTAGTCAAGGGTGTACCTATTGTATTGAATCTTGTCCATTTTTTGTAAATGGATATGATTGGGTTAAAGAAAAACAAGTAAAATTAGAAACAAAATTAAAAGAAAAAGGAAAATTGTAAAAATAAATTTTTAGTACTCAAGTAATAGAATGATTAAATTTGGAATCGCATACAGAGCTGTAGCTTCTAATTCAAAAGAATTTAAAGATAATATTACTTTTATCAGTATAACTTCAAATATAGTGGAGATAAAGTCAAAAATTATAGAAAAATATCAATATCATGATAAATTGAGTATTCATTAATGCAGAACAAATACTGAGAAATTTTAAGTGATTTAATGAACAATGGAGTTTATAATAAGAAAAAAATACTTTTTATCTGCAAAAACAACTCTATACGATCTCAAATTGCAGAAGCAATAGTTAATTCACTATATGATAAAACTCATATGGCTTTTAGCGGAGGAACAGAAGTAAAAAGCATCCATGAAAACACAATAAGGGTTTTAAAAGAGATCAACATTGATATTTCAAATAAAAAATCTAAAAATATTGAAATCTTTAAAAAAATGAAATTTAACCATGTTATAACAGTTTGTGAAGATGATAACTGCCCTTTTTTTCCAAATGCCAATAATCACATTCATAAAAAGTTCAAAAATCCTGACAATTCCTTAAAACCAGAAAATTTAGACTCATTTAGAGAAGTTAGAGATGAAATAAAAAAATGGTTAGCTGAACTTGTTGAAAATGAAATAATTTAGGTGAATTAGCAATTCTAACTATGATTAGATGGTACATATGATATATTAAAAGGTATTTGATATAGATTTCATAACCTATAGTATTTTACTTAATGAATATAACAAATAAAATTTTTATGAATAATGTTAAAAATCTTTTAAATTAAGTTTAAAATGATTATACAAATTATAGTCCCAAAAATAAAGTTTTTAATTAATTATAATTTTTTAAAATTTTAAAATTCATTTATTTTTAAATTTAACTTAAAATATTTATATTTTTTTATAATAAAATTATTAATATTTATTTTTAAATTTAACTTAAAATATTTATATTTTTTTATAATAAAATTATTAATATTTATTTTTAAAATTAAAACTTTTATTAATATATCTATTAGATTTACTTATCTTTTTCACAGTGTTAGTCCATGCATTTTTTATTTTCCCAAAAATAGCTAAGCTATTAAAAATTATCAAGAGTAATTATTTTTTCTTTCTGTACAGGTTCTTCTTGAACTTTTTCATCAAAAGATATTTCACCATACTTTCCCCCTCTACCTGGAGAAATATTAATGGTTTTTTTTCTAAAAGAATCAATAGCTGGAGCTATATCTTCATTAATATTAGCTATTTTATTAAGAGGTACATTTATTAACACTTCAATTTCATTTTGGAATTTATCAATTAGTTCTTTCCATTTATTTTGAACTGTTTTTGTGGTAACACCTTTATCATAAACCATACTAATTATTTCAGCTAATGGCATTAAATGAATATATGGTGGTCTGTCTTTAGGGTGATGAGGCTTATCCCAAGTAGCTATTTCAGATATTCTATAATCAACACCTTTTTTTATGGTTCCACCACAAGTACATTTCATCTTATTTTCTTTAGCTATTAATGGATCAATAATTTGATAGCATTTAGTGCATCCAGTCATGTGATATTTACCTAAATTTGGAACTAATCCATAGTTTGCTTTAATTTTCTTATTTTTAATTGCAGATTTCAATGAAGAAAATGAAATATCTTCAAGATCTATTTGATTAAATTCCCTACCTAATCTATGTGGCCATGGAGAATGTGCATCGGAATTTGATAAAAATGGAATATCTTGTAATTCTTCTATAGTATCAGCCATATTAGTGTCAGCCGATAATCCAAGCTCTAAAAAATCTGGTTTTTTCCCATAACAATCATAAATACTGTCGAACGACTTATACATCCCAGTCCATGGAGTAAAAGCATGTGCAGGTCCTACCAAACAATCATAATCTTTAGCTAAGTCCATGATTTCTGCACCATTCATTTTAGTCCTAGGTCTTCCATCTTTATTTTTATTTACAGAAACTAATTTATCAGCCATTTCTTTAGCTATTTCCATGGTAGGAATTATGATTAAATGGTGTATTCTTTTTTCTCCTTCAACTTCAGTAGTCAAAAGAAAATCACAGTCTTTTTTTGAGTAAATTCCATCTCCAGAGTATTTTGTACTATTTTCAATAATTTTTTGCCAACCAGGATGAAAAGCATCTCCTGTACCCATTAATTGAAGACCTTTAAGCTTTGCTTGAGGAGCTATATTATCAATTAGCATGTCCTTAGAGCTTGCCATAGAAAAACAGCTATGAACATGTAAATCTGCATTAACTATCATAGTTAATATTAAGCTATTTTAATATATTAATTTGATGAAAAAATAGAACTGTAAATCTTAAAATCTTAGGAAATCATAAAAGTTATTATTACTTGAAAAAAATGAAATTTTTTTATAAACTTTTAAAGCCATATTAAAAAAAAGAAAAAAATAGAAAGCTTTAAAATAAATTATTAAAGCTTTTTTTAATTATAATTTAAATACTTCTTCTCCCCAGTCTTCATTAATTATCATACCAGAACACATATAGATACCTAAAAGTCCTGCTATAACACCAATGATTCCACCGAGGGTGAGGAATATAGCTATTGCTGAAACATAGAAAATTCCTAATGTTAAGAATAATAAGAAAACGAGTAAAAGAAGAATTTTCAATGTCATTATGCTTTTTAAAGTGTCGATAAACAACAATAATGAAAAGAGTGCGAATATAAGCAAGTAAACTCCTATTCCAACACTATCTGCAGCTATAACTACTCCTATCTGAGGTAAAAGTAAAATTAAAACTAATGATAGCCAAAAGAGACCAAATGCTACGAACACTGTTCCTGCAAATGTATTTCCAAGTTTTAATTCAAATACTCCAGCTATAATCTCTGCAAAACCACCTAAAACAATAGCAACTGCTATAATTGCCATTGAAAGATCAAGCACTCCTAAATTAGCTAAACTAAGTAAAACGGTTGTTACACCAAATCCAAACAATCCTAAAGCTGTTGGATTAGCAACTTTTGTTTCCATTTTTTCACCTGTTAAAAATATAGTTATTAAAAATCTATTCAACTCTTGTTGAATTCTATTAATGTTAAATTAATAATAAACCACAGATTAACTTAAAACAATAAATAAAAAATAAAAAATTATAGGTTAAACATTATTTTATTTAAGCAAGTAATAGAAATATTTTATTTAGCTATTTTATAGTTCTATCTCTTCGGATGAATAAACAGAAATTTCTAAATCTTTAGCTAAGTAATCTCCAATAGCAGAGCCAAATTTTATAAAGTGATCTTGTTGTACATGGGCTTCTAAAAATTCTTTTCCTTCCCATTTTTCAACAAAAAGAAGAATATTTTCACTGTCAATAGGTTCATATAAGTTATATTCAATACATCCTTCCTCAGCACGTGTAGCTTCAATTAATGTTCCTGTTTCGCCTACAATTTTATCTTTCATCCCATCTTTAGAAGTCACTTTAGCTAATACTATAATCATGTTTACCCTCTCAAAATTAATTTATATCTTTTTAATCTTATTCTATGTTTTTTTCACCTAATATTAAAATCCAGAAAATTATTCATTGGATAATAATTAGAATCTTATTTAGAATATGAACTTTCAATAAAATATCTAGAATATGAGCTTTCAATAAATAAATCTTCTAGATAGTAATATTAGTTGTGTATTTCATTTGAGCAAATTGTTACAAAATACAATTAATCAGGATTTATATAAAAAATTATTTATTCTACAAATTTATCGGATCCAATTCCTGTAATCCTAAGTCCACCATAGTGAGATTTATGTTTGATGTTTAAACCTATGAGCAAAGGAGTAATCTTTTCAACCATTCTTGCTCTTTCTAAAGGTCCACAGTCAAGACATCTGACACCAGGTATTTTAGCTATTAATTCCATAGCTGTTTTCTTAGCTTCAGCATCATCTCCAGAAACTAAACAATCACAGTCAATTTCTTCCTCAAAGTTCATGAGATGTGAGTTACTGATATTATTGAATGCAGAAACAACTTTAACGCCAGTACCTTTTAATATTTCGGCTGTTCTCTCAGCAGCAGATCCTTGGCATAAGTCGACATATCTCATTGGAGGTCCACCAACCAATGTATCTAAAGGAACTGTTGCATCAATGAGAATTTTGTCACCGACAAAATCTTTTACAGTTTTTAAAGTTCCCATTTGAGCTGCTAATGGAACAGTTAATATTAAAATATCTCCTTTATCTGCAGCATCTTCATTAGCCATTCCAGATAAATTTGGAATATCATCCATTTTTAAAAGTTCTTTTACTTTTTCAACAGCTGCTTCAGCTTTATCTGCAGCTCTTGAACCAATTATTACTTCTACGCCTTGTTGGACCAAGCGGACTACAATTCCTAGTCCTTGATCTCCAGTTCCACCAAGTACTGATACTACCATTAAACCACCTGTATTAAAAAAATAAAAAAATAATAGATAGATATTTATCTATAAATTCTCATCAATAATAACAACTGGTTTAATTAAGTCTCGTGGTTTGTCTTTCATTAATAAAAGAGCTTCTTCGATTTTTTCGAATCCATGATAAACATGAGTTGCCATAAGTGCAGGGTCCATACGACCATATTTAACTATTGCTGCGAGATTTTCCATTCTGACTCTTCCACCAGGACATAATCCAGTAGCAAAGTCTTTATCAGCCATACCGAATCCCCATCCTACACGAGGAATTGGTAAGGTGTCACCTTCACCAAAGTAGTTAATGTTTGAAATAACAGATCCAGCTCTTGCAGCGTTAACAGCGTCTATTAAAATATCAGAGTTACCACCAGCTACGATTACTGCATCTACACCTTCACCATCAGTTTTTTCAACAATCTGATCAGCTGTATTTCCATCTTTGTATGATATGATATCGGTTGCTCCGTATTTTTTAGCTACACTTACACAATCAGGTCGAGTACCTACTGCAAATATTCTTCCAGCTCCTTGTAATTGAGCACCAGCTACAGCAGATAAACCAACAGGTCCAATACCTAAAACAGCTACTGATCCACCCATAGGAATTCTAGCATTTTCAGCACCCATAAATCCAGTGGATAACATATCTGGAACCATAACTGCTGCTTCAAGAGACATTCCTTCAGGTAAATGTGCAAGATTCCAGTCAGCTACATTTACATGGAAATATTCTCCAAATACACCATCTTTAAAGTTTGAAAACTTCCATCCAGAAAGAGGTCCACCAGTTTGAGATGAAAATCCTCTTTGTGCAGCATCAGAGTACCAATCTGGGGTAATAGCTGGAACAATAACTTTATCACCAGGTTTAAAGTCTTTGACTTCACTACCAACTTCTGCAACAACACCTAATGCTTCATGTCCTAAGATCATATCAGTTCTTTCACCAATAGCTCCTGCCCATACAGTATGTATATCAGAAGTACATGGTGCTAAAGCTATAGGTTTTACAAGTGCATCATATGGACCATAATCTGGTTTATCTTTTTCTACCCATCCAACTTCACCAATTTTTTTCATTGCGAATCCTTTCATATTTTTTCCTCAACAAATTTTAAGCTAATACAATCTAATTGTTATAAATGTTCAATATAATTTCATTTATAAATGTATTAACTTTATATTAGAATTGATGAATGTAGTATTTAAATTTTTATATTTGATTTTCATATTATTTTAGCTGTAATAATAAATCAGAATGTTATTTTCACATTAATATGAAAAAATTAGATAAAAAATAAACTAATAAAGATTTTAAATAAAATAAACATTTTAAATAATCATTAAGGTCTGGACAAATCCATATAAGGCAAAAAATTTAAAGATTAATACTTTTAAGTATTTAAACATGCTATTAATTATACAGTTTTTGAGTTTATTATCCTTAAATTTAAAAAAAATACATTTTAATAAGTTTATTATCCTTAAATTTATAGAAAATTTTTTTAAAAATAGCTAATTATTCAACTGTTTGAATAATCCATAATAATAGTTCAAACAATTATTTAATGTTTTTATTATTTTAATTACAATAAGGGTCAAAAGTATTTAATTTTTGTAAAATCTTTGATTAAAAAATCTTTGGGAAGTTTCGATTTTCCAAATATTAAAAAAATATTATAATTATTCTTGAAAAAATAGTTTTTGAGAAATGTTTTGTTTAATAAAAGTTATTTATTATTATTTTAAGTATTTTTTAATAGCTATTTGAAAAATTAAAACTTA
>WRMT01000099.1 GCA_009777005.1 Methanobrevibacter sp.
CTTCATACTTATAATATGTAACTCAAAGTATAAAAACATTTAAAATTAAATTGTCATAACAATAGCTATTTTTGATTTTAAATTTTTTATTTATAACATTTTTTTTTAGATTAAAATCATATATTAAATTTCAATATTTATTTGATTTCTATTATATTTTTTTATAGATTTTGAAAATATGAAATTATACTCATATCTTCAATGTATTTCAATGAGTTAATAAATGAAATCTAAAAATATTATAAATTTTCTCTTGTTTTTTGTTTATTTTAGCGATACATTTATATATAATGAATTAGAGATTATTGAATCGTAGTGAGTCATATTAATGATTACTATAATTAAATATGTGGAGATGTGAATAATTATGAAAAATAATGAATTACCTCTTGCACCAGTAGCTAGGATAGTTAAAAATGCAGGTGCAGAAAGAATTAGTGAAGATGCTAAAGAAGCATTAGCTGAAGCTTTAGAAGAATGTGCTACTCAAATTGCAGAAAAAGCCGTTTCTTTCTCAAAACATGCTGGTCGTAAGACTGTTAAAGCTGAAGATGTTAAATTAGCTGTTAACTCTTTAGGTTAATTTTAATTTTTTAATATTATTTGTATAGCTTTATTTCTAGTTTAATATCTAGATATTAGCTATATTTTTATTTATTTTTATTGTTACTTTATTTGTTTTGTTTATTAACCATTATTTATATTCATTTTTTTTAATTGATTATTTTTTTAACGTGATAGATATAAATAATATTTAAAATAACATGTTTTATTTAAAATGTGATTAATAAAACTATGTTGAATTTTTTTTAATGGATTATAATCTTTTTATTCTGTATTAAATATTATTTAACTTTTTATAGCTAGTTTAAATAGATTAAATTCTATTATAATATTTTACTACATCTTTTCAACATTTATAAAAAAATATTTTTTAATTATAATATATTTAATCATTTTAAATTTAATTTAAAAGCTTTTTAACATTATTTATAAAAATTTTATTTGTTATAACTATATAAGTAAATACTATATAAAAAAATTAAAATATTTTTTTTTGTGAATTAGAATTTTTGAATATTTTTTTAGATAAATTTATGCACAAAAAATATTATACTCTAATTATAAATAGATATAATTATAAGGTTATTTTTTTAGTTGGTGGATTAGTGAAATCAGATAATAAATCTTCAAAATCTCAAAAACATAGTAATAAGATTGTTAATAATGAAAAAAGCAATACAAAAGAATCAAAAGCTATTGTTCTTCAAAGCATTGGATATCCTTTTAGTTTTCATTTAATGGAAAGCCCTAAGCTTGAAATATTGGATAAATCACTTTTTGAACATTATGCAAGGGAACAATGGGTGGGAACAATAGCTAAAGAAGGATCTTATTTATTTGATCAAAAAATTCTCCCTGATTTTGGATTTAAAATTTTAAAAGCTTATCCTAATAATTCCATGATTGGTGAAACTACTTCAATTGTCCTTGTTGATGAAAATGAAAAAATTAAACAGGAAGTTAAAGTTGATAACTCTAATTTAAGGATAAATGATGTTATAGGGCAAGATGAAGCTAAAAATAAATGTAAAGTGATAATGGAATATTTAAAAAGTCCTGAAAAGTTTGGTCAATGGGCTCCTCGAAATATATTATTTTATGGACTTCCAGGTACTGGTAAAACTATGTTAGCTAAATCATTAGCTAATGAACTTGAAGTTCCTTTATATTTAGTTAAAGCTACAACTTTAATTGGTGATCATGTTGGAGATGGTGCAGGTAAAATCCATGAACTATTTGAGGCAGCATTAAAAACTGTTCCATCGGTTATATTCATTGATGAAATCGATGCAATTGGTCTTCATAGAGAATTTCAATCTCTTCGTGGTGATGTTTCAGAAGTTGTAAATGCTCTTTTAACAGAAATGGATGGAATCAAGGATAATGAAGGTGTTGTAACAATAGCTGCAACAAACAACCCTCAACAACTTGATTATGCAATTAGAAGCAGATTTGAAGATGAATTTGAATTTAAAATCCCAGATGAAAATGAAAGGAAACTCATGTTAAAACAGTTTATTGAAACCATGCCTTGTAAAGTTAAGGTATCAGTTGAAGAATTAGCAAAAATTTCTGAAGGAATGTCTGGAAGGGATATTAAGGAAAAATTATTAAAATCTGCACTTCATAAAGCATTATATGAAGAAAAAAAAGAAATTTCCATGATACATTTTAATCAAGCAATTAAAAACTTTAAATCTTCTAAAAATAACCCTCCAAAAGGTATGTTTAATTGAATATTTATTAAACACTTTCGTTTCAATATTCCATTGTAACCTTAAATATTTGATATATTTCAAATTATGTTTTATTTTTTTTGCAATAGCTATTTTTTCTTTTTAATAAATAGTTTTTCATTTAAATTTTTAAATAGCTATTTTTTTCTTTTTAATTTTGAATAAATAGTTTTTCATTTAAAATTTTAAATAGCTATTTTTTTCTTTTTAATTTTGAATAAATAGTTTTTCATTTAAAATTTTAAATAGCTATTTTTTTCTTTTTAATTTTGAATAAATAATTATTCATTAAAAATTTTATTTTGTGGATGAATAAATATATGAATAATTCATAATGAATTATATTATTAATTTTTTTTATAATATTTATTTTAACTATTAAACTTTAAAAACGCTTAATTTATGAAATATTCATATTAAAATAAAATTTTTTACTTAATAATTAATTTTATCTATAAAAATAAAATTTGAATATTCTTTTAAAAATTTATTTATTATAAAATATGAAAATATTAATATAAAATATATTGTGGGTGAAATTATGAAACATAAGGATTACTATAATGATCAGTATATTCTGGAACTTTCTAAAAAAATATTTTCTGTAATGCCAAATTTTGACCAAGAAACATTTTACAATGACCTTATTGGTCATCTTGACAACAAAGAATTGTTTGCACGTTTTGATTGTATCGTAGATGCCATGGAAAAAAACTTGGAAGAGGATTATTCAAAAAATATCCAAGTATTCTTTAATATACTTGGTCCAGAATTAGCTCAGCCAGAAGGAATGTTTAATTTCGGATGGTGGTTATGGCCTATTGGTAGATATGTTGAACGAAATGGGAATAAAGATTGTAAATTGTCATTATCTTTTTTGAAGGAATTGACAAAACGATTTACTGGAGAGTATGCCATTCGTCCTTTATTGAAAAACCATCCAAAGGAAGTTATGGATGAGTTAATCATTTGGACAGATGATAGGAATGTTCATGTGCGTAGACTTGCAAGTGAAGGAGTTAGAATACGTTTGCCTTGGGCAAAAAAGTTACTCGTGGCAGTGGAAGAGTTTGAACGATATACAACAATTCTTACAAATTTAAAAGATGATCCAGAAAGGTTTGTACAAAAAAGCGTAGGTAACAACCTGAATGACCTGTTTAAGGAAGCACCAGAAAAAGCAAAATACATTATTACGCAGTGGAAAAAAAGTACAAATAGTAGTAATGCTCAGAAATGGATTATAAAACATGGAATGAGAAATCAAAAATAGAAAGACAGTTTACTTTGTGATTCACAGTAAAGGTTATTTGATGGGCGGGATTCAAACAATATTTATATTATTTTCACTATATTTTTAATAGTATTTCATTGAAACAATAGCTAACAAAGAGTTTTAAAATAGCTTCATATACAAGAGTACTTGTTGTTTGGTAGGGGGTATTTGGAAGGAAAGATTTTCAAAATAACTTTGTTACTAGAGGTACTGGTTGAAAAATGAAGAAGCTACAAGAGAAAATAGCTAAAACTTATTTTTGAAATATAAACTAGAAATTATTTTTGAAATATATATTTCATTGCTTCTATAACTTCAAAATCTTCTTTTTCAGCAGCTTTTTTAATATTTAATGAGATGTCATGAAATATTTTGTTAACGATTGATTTTGAAAGATTATCAATCACTTTAGCACTATTTTGAATATCAACAAGTTTTGCAATAGCTTTTTGAGATTCTTTTTGTCGAATGTCTTCCATAGCTAACTTAATATCTGCCATAAGCCCTTCGACTTCCATTAATTTGAAAGAATTTTTGAGTAAATCAAATTCATAGCTAATTATTTCTTCAGCTTGTTTAGCTTCTTTTTCTCTAAACTTTTTATTTTCATCGGCGATTCCTCGTAAATCATCAATATTGAATAAGTGAATACCTAATTCTTTAACATTTTCATCAATATCTCGAGGATTAGCTATGTCGATCATCATCATTTTTTTTGAAGGGTCTTTGTTTATAATGCCTTCAATTCTATCTTTAGTTAAAATTAAGTGAGGAGAACCTGTAGCACTTATCACCACATCTGCATTAGATAGGCAGCTATTTAGTTCATCTAAAAGTATAGCTTTTCCTTTTAATTCATTAGCTAATCTAACAGCTTTGTAATATGTTCTGTTTGCAACTAAAATAGCTTTTAATTTTTTTTCAGCTAATGCTTTTGCAACAAGTGTTCCCATTTTACCTGCACCAATAACAAGAACATCTTTGTTATTTAAATCACCAACATGTTTTTCAGCCAAATCAACTGCAGCTGAACCAATAGAAACAGAACCTCTATTTATTTTAGTTTTGTTGCGAACAACTTGACCAACATGAATAGCTTTTGTAAAAAGAGTACTTAAAACTTTACCACAATGCCCTTCTTTTTCAGCTATTTTTTTAGAAGTTTTTATTTGACCTAGTATTTGGTCTTCTCCAATTATCATTGATTCAAGACCAGATGTCATTTTTAAAAGATGAACTATGGCTGTATCTCCCCAATCTATTATTAAACTTTTATTTTCATGATCTAAAAGATTATGATCATATGAGCAAGAATCATTATGTATGAAATATTCTTTTCTATTACATGTAGTAATTTCAATATACTCTTGAATATTGAATTCTTCTTTTAATTCATTAAATAAATCTTTTAATTCAATAGATACATGTTCCATTGTTTCAATGTCGGCAATTGTATGATCTACTCGTATGTTAATTATCAAATAGATATTCTCCTTACTAGTATTCATTAAAGTTTTTTTTAAGATTTTACTTTTTTTATTAAGGAATCAATATATTCTTCAGCTTCTTTTAACTGATTATTCTTAATAAAATCTTGAATTTTTTCATCTTTTAAAATATCATACAAAAATTTCTTTCTATCTTTTTGACTTGGAATATTTTCTTTTAAAATATTTCTTGCATAATCTTGAAGTTTTATATTAACAATGTCTTCGTTAGTTATGGAGGATTGAATTTTTTTTCTTAAATTCCGAGCCATTAATGGGCTTTTTCCATTTGTAAATATTGAAATTTGGATGTCGTCAATGTAAAAACTTGTTGGAACTATTAAATTTCCTTTTTCAGGAAAATCGGCTCTATTTAACAATTTTTCACCACTAATTGAAGAAACATAGCTATTTAGTTTTTCATCTCCACTAGCTATTACTACAATATCAGCCCAATCAACTAAACTTGCTAAATTTTCACTAGTTTTGTAAATAGCTCCTTTTTCTTTTAATTCATTTGAAGTATTACTTCCAACTAATATTACTTTGGCTCCTTCTTTTAAGAACCTTGTTGCTCTTCTTTCCCCAACTTCTCCAGTGCCAATTATTAAAACTTTTTTGTTATTCATTTCTAGGAAAAGTGAGCTCCATCCCATTATAATTCCCAACTTTATTAAAATATGATTTCGATTAGAAAAGTATTAATATATTTTAATTTTTTATTAACATTATTTTAAGTTTATTTAATTTCACGTAATTTTGTTAAAAATATTTATTTAATAAAAATAATTTTGTTTATAATTATTTTTTTTTGTTTATAATGTTTATTTAATAAAAATAATTTTTGTTTATAATTATTTTTTTTTTGTTTATAATGTTTATTTAATAAAAATAATTTTTGTTTATAATTATTTTTTTTTGTTTATAATGTTTATTTAATTAAAATAATTTTGTTTATAATTATTTTTTTTTTTAAAAAATGTGTTTTTAAAAGAATTATATTTATTAAATTTTTAATTATTTATAAAATAATTATAATAGCTAATATTTATATATTATTAAAAAATAAAAAAATAATAATTTTATATTTAAAAATTTTCATTTTCAATGTTTTTTTTTTTCCTAATTTTGTATTTGTGAATGGATTTTTTATATCATTTTGATTTTTCTAATACTTGCATTCTAAGTAGCTTCATTGCCATTCTTAAATCATTATCACAATCTTGAAGAACTTTCATAGCTTCATTTTCACTAATTGAAAAAGCATCTGCAAGGGCATCAATATGTTCGTTTCCATTATCATTTTCTTTTCCAGTTAATTTATCTGATAATTGTTTTTTAAGAGTTAAATACTCATCAACATCCATTTCAATAGTTTTTAAAACCATATCTCTGAGTGGGCACGGTTTAGATGGCTTACAACACCAAACAAGTGATCCAAAGCAAGTTCTCACCCCTTCCCCTAACCTTGTATTTTTAGCAAATTCTTCCTTAATATCCATATACTCTTGAGCACTGATACTAACGTCATCAAGAGCATGTAATATGGGGCAAGGTTTTACTGGTGGGCAGCAAAATGTCAATGCTCTACTGTCTCCTCCTCTGCATACGTGTGATGGTGCATCATCCCATACCATTAATAATCCTCCAATTAATACTATTCAATTATTTTTTTAATGCAATTCTATTATTTTTATAATACAATTTAATTATTTTTTTAATGCAATTCTATTATTTTTATAATACAATTATGTTATAATATTTAATTTCAAAAAATTTTTTCTATATTTTTATTATTTATTGGTATATTAAATTATATAAGTGTAATTAATTTAACATCTTTTCTTTCTCAGCAGGAGTTAATTCTTTTACAATTTCTTCAGGGTCTCCAATTTTTAAGATTTTTCCTCCTCTCATTAAAGCTGTTCTATCACAAACATCAATAACAAAATCCATATCGTGAGAAATTATCAAAAAAGTCTGTTTTAACTCTTCTCTTGCTTTTAATATAGAATCAGTAACTTGAACTCTTGTTATAGGGTCCATAGTTCCAGTAGGTTCATCTAATATAATTATATTAGGTTCCTTTATTAACACTTGAGCAATAGCTACTCTGTGCCGTTCACCACCACTTAACTCATCTGGGTCTTTGTCTAATATGCTCATAGCATATTCATCATCAAAACCAACAGCATTTAAAGTATGAATGGCTTTCATCTTAGCAAATTCTGCAGGAAGTTCTAAACTTATTGCTTCGGTTAAGTTTCCAAGAACAGTTCTATGAGGGTATAATGCATATTCTTGATGAAGCAATCCTATATATGGCATTATACGTCCTCTACCTAAAGGACCTGTTTGAATCATATCAATCCAATCATCACCAAGTTTAGCTTTTATTTTTCCACTACTTGGTTCAGTTAATCCTATTAACATTCGAGTTAGTGTTGTTTTTCCAGAACCACTAAGACCTACAATTCCGAATATTTCTCCCTTGTTAATATTAAGATCAATCCCATCAACAGCTTTTATAACTCCTCTTTCTATAGAGTAATAATGTTTTTTAGCCTCTTCTATTTCAATGATTGGTTCATCATTAACATATTCTTCTGTTTGTTTTGGTAAAGGGACTGTAGCTAAGAAATTTTCAACAACAGTATCTGCAGGACCTTTTTCAATGATTTTTCCTTTTTCTAACCAAATAACTTGATCAGCTAATTTTTTCATAACTTCAGGCCAATGTGAAGTAATAACCATGGTGATGCCTTGATCTTTAACACCATCCATTAAAGCTTGGTGTAAATGTTCAGCTGTTTGAGGATCCAATGTTCCAGTTGGTTCATCAGCTAAGAATATCATAGGATTTTTTGCCATTTGTCTTGCAAGAACCACTCTTTGTTTTTCTCCCCCACTTAAATCACGAGCTATGTGTGTTATCCTGTGGCTCATTTGAACCATTTCAAGGAGGTCTATTGCTTCGTAGAGTTTTTCTTCATATTCTCCACTTTTCAATTCTCTCAAAACATTTTCTATAACACTTTCTCTTTCATACAGTGCAAAATTTCTCTGTAGCATAATAGCTATTCTTTTTCTAATTTCTGAAAATTTTTTCCGCCCAGCACTCCAAAAATCTACTTCTTCAGCTTCTAATTTTTCTCCACACTCACAAAGTTCACCAACTTTTGATGGAGGTTCTACATGCAAACATTCTTTACAAATAGCTATGTTATAAATAACTTGTCCACTATCTGGTTTGTATTCTTTGGTTCCACGTAGCATGTTTATTAAAACTGATTTTCCAGCACCACTACGACCAAGAATTCCAAGCACACTTCCTTCCTCTATTTCAACATTCACATCTTTAAGAACTTTTATATTATTGAATGTTTTATTAATGTTTTTAAGCACTATAAAAGACATAGATCCACCTTTAAAGAATAATCTCATAATTTTTTTCTGATAAATTGATAATAATCCTTATTAATAATATTTTCTGCAAAATTATAGATTATAATTAAGTATTTTATAAATTTTCCCTTAAAATTTTATTTTTGAATTGAAATTTGTTTTTATTATAAATTATATTAAATATTATGATATTTAGTATTATATACTTATCTTAATTAATGCAAAAAAGTAATTCATATTTTTTTACAGTTATTATTTTTTCAATTTTTTAATATGCTTATTAATTAATTGTTAAGTAATTAATGGATAAGTTATATACTATCATCAATTATTAGACTAATCAATGAAATCATAGTTTTGTGCATGTTTTAGGTAAATAATGAAGTCATATATTGGACTCATTAAATTATAATTATTAGGTTAATAAATCATATATTGGAGTTCATTGAATTATAATTATTAGGTTAATAAATTATATATCATATGTTAAGTTATTACTTAAAGCTATTTTTATACATTTTTAAGGTTAAAATTTAGTTTTCCATTAATGGCGGCTCTTGCAATAGATATTCCATCTGCACCATTATTAATCATTGCATCCACATCTTCAATAGTTGTGATTGAATTATTTCCAATTAAAAAAGTATCAGTTTCACTCGCTACTTTTGAGATAATATTTAAATCAGCATAATTAAGTCCTGGCTTCATTGCATCTAAATGGAGGTAATCAACTGAAAGATTGTCTATTATTTTAGCTACTTTTAAAGTGTCTATCCCACTGACATTAGCTCTTATTTTCACTGAAACTTGTGATTTTGATTTTTTCACGATATTTTTAATAAAATCTATTAAAAAATCAGTATCTTCTAACATGGATTGACCACAGCCAATATCTAAGATTTCTTTTTGCCTGCAATGACAATTTATTTCCACAACATCTAATAATTTTATTTTACTAATCTCAATTATAGGATCTGGAGAAATAGCTCTTAAATTTGCAGAGACTTTAACAGGGTATTTTTCTTTAATTAAATTAGTTTCTTTTTCAATAATGTTTATTAAATCATCTTTAGCTATGTCGAATTCGCTTCGACCTCTTAGGAGTATTTTTTTACCAGCAGCTATTGTTTTTGAATCTGAATTGTATCCTCCTAATGTAACCATATCAAAACCATATGGAATTAATTTTAGGGCGAACTTTCCATTAGTTATTCCTGCCATTGGTGCAAGTACTTTAATAAGCTAATCTCCTTTAATTTGAATAATTATTTATAAGATTAAAATTGATTGAATAATTCTATAATAAATTGTATATTATTTATTTTTATACCATATTATTTATTTTTATACAGGATAATTCATTTTTAT
>WRMT01000100.1 GCA_009777005.1 Methanobrevibacter sp.
AATGTTATTAGCTGTTGTTTTGATTTTTTCAATAGTACCAGCAATATCATTTGCTGCAAGTGCAACAAGTGCAGAGAAAACAGATGATGGTACTGTTGAAATTACATCTAAAGCTAAAACTGCATCCTACAAGATAACATGGAATGCAAACGGAGGGAAGATAGGAACAAAAAAGACTATAGCTACTAGTGTGAAGAAAGGTTCTAAATTAGCTAAAGTAGCTAAATCACCTAAACGTGGTGGTTACACCTTTAAAGGTTGGTATACTAAGAAATCTGGTGGTACTAAAATAAGTAAGAATACTAAACCAAAAAAGAGTGTTACTTATTTTGCACAATGGAATAAGAAGGGAAGCACCAGTGCAAATTCGAAATTAGTAGGGGACTGGCAAAGGGACGTTCCAGATGTACTTGGTAATATGAAGTGGAAATATTACCATTTCCTTTTTAATAAAGATGGGACATTCCATTATTTTCTGGTTTCATCATCAGAGTATTCATACAGGGGTAAATATTCTGTTTCCAATGGTAAAATATATTTTTCAAATGTTGTATTTAGAAATGGTGACTATAAAACAAATGAACCGAATTCATGGGTTGAATATGTGATTGCACCTACTTCAAAGGGCAATGAACAACTAAAACTCCAAAATTCTGGTGAAAGTTTCACTGGTAGTACTTGGTGGTATAAATATAAGTAATCACAGGTGATGTGACGGATTCTCTTTAACATCCAAGTGGAAACAGATATAATTTTTGGTAGTGTAGAAGAAGAATAGTTGAAATAATTTATGGGATCGCTACTAATAATAGCTATTTTTTTCAAATAATAAGTTAGATAGACTAGCTAAATCACCTAAACTTAGTGGTCACACTTTTAAAGGTTGACATACAAAGAAATCTGGTGGTACTAAGATAAGTAAGAATACTAAACCAAAAAAGAATGTTATTTATTATGCTAGGTGGACGAAAAAAAGTTCTAACCGAGTATTGAATGGGGAAGAGAAGAAGTTTGTCGGTCAATGGGAATCTACATGGGATGGAAGTTCCATATATAAATTCAGCACTGATGGATCTTATTTTCAGATTGATCGAATTCGATTTGGATTTCAAAATTATGATGCAGGATTTAAAGGTTATTATTCAGTCAAAAATGGAATGATGACACTATGATACCAATATTTTAATGATTATGTTGGTAAAGGATTTACTGCACCTGAGATAGTTTGGAGTGACTGGGAAACAAGTAGTAATAACCTTAAATTGTTTACTGAAGGTGGGAAACAAAAAAAAATGACATATGATGGAATTGATTATCGAAAGGTTTCTTAAAGTTAAATGTTTTGCTAAAAACATTGCTTTAAAAGGATATTTTCATATACCATTCACATTTTATTATGTGAAAGATATATTTTTTAAATCAGCAATTTATAATTGAGGTAAAGCTTTTTTTTTAACTACCTCACATTTTTTTTAATTTCTTTAAATTAAGAATTTTCATGTTTATTTTTAAAATTTTAATATTTTTAATTATATATTCTATGATACTCCTGTGATGTTTTCGTTTTTTTTTCCCATGCTTAATATTTCTTAAATGGAAACATTTATTTATAAAAACTTGTTTCTAAATTGAAAACATTTACTTATAAAAAAATGTTTTCTAAACAAAAACGATTATATAATATGAAAAAGAAATTATCACATGTAACAATATATATTTCATAATAATTGTTTTGTGATATAATGGTTTTTGATGAAGCATTAATTAATCATATAAAAGATCAACAAAAAAATACAAATGATTTATTAGCTGATATTAAAGAATATAATTGTTTAGGAGAATATTACAAAATTAAAAAACATTTAGATGATTTTTTATCTGGAAAAAATATTGAAAATCGTTTTATTGTTATGCCTGGATTACGTGGAGTAGGAAAAACAACAATTCTTTATCAATTGTATGATTATCTTCTTAATGAAAAAAACATTGATCAGGAGAATATTTTATATTTAACCATGGATAGAATTAAAAAATTATATGGTTATGATCTTTTAGAGATAGTGGATATCTTTTTAAGTTCTATTCATAATACCAATAAATTGAAATTAAAAAAAAAAATATTTATTTTTGTGGATGAGAGTCATTTTGATAATCAATGGGCTATTTCAAGTAAAATAATATATGATAGAACAAAGAACATATTTTTAATATGTACTGGTTCCTCTTCACTTGATTTAGAAATAAATGCTGATGTTGCAAGAAGAGCATATAAGAAATCAATTTTTCCAAACAATTTTAAAGACTATATATTGTTAAAAAATAATATTAAGATTGATTATAAGTTTTCTAATATATTAAGTAACATTATTTACTTTGGAGAGGAGGAATATATTAATCAAGGAATTGAATTAGAAGAAAATGTTCATGATCAATTATTTTCACTGGATAATTACCCTAAAAAAGAATTCATGAATTTTTTAAAGGGTTATGGCTTTCCAATTTCTTTAAATAGTAAGGAAGAAGAAGCTTACAAAAAAACATTCAATATAATAAATCAGATAATTCAAAATGACATTTTAGCTATTAAACCAATTATTACCCGTAATAATCAAGTATCTATCATGCAAATAATTTCATATATTGCTCTTTCAAGACCTGGAACTATTTCAAATCATAAAATAGCTAATTATTTATCCATATCTTCAAAAACTGCCAATGAAATTTTAAATATTTTAGAGAAAACACAGTTAATTTTTAATGTGAAACCATTTGGTGGAGCAGGAAAAATTGTAAAAAAAGCTTGGAAATACTATTTCTTATCCTCATGTTTAAAATCTGCAACTATTTTTAATATTGGTAGATATAACATGGATAATAAAAAATGTTTAAGTGCCTTATCAGAAAATTACGTTGCTGCATCCTTATTTAAAATGCAACAAACAAGGTTTAAATTAATGGGTTTGTTTTACCCTCCTGAAAAGAAAGGCACTGACTTTTTACTTCGAACAAAATTAGATGATATGGTTCCAATAGAAGTAGGTATTGGAAAAAAAACTAAAAGCCAATTAACTCGTGCTATTAATAAATATGACAGTAAATATGGGGTATTAATATCTAATAGATATAATAATATTCAAAAACATGGCAATATAGTTTATATTCCTTTAATTAGTTTTGGTTTTTTATAAGATGCTATTGCACAATTATTTTTGTTCAATTAACATATAAAAATTAATAATTTTTAAAAAAAACTTGAATATATTGAATTTTGTTTAATTATAAATTAAAATTTTCAATTTAAATAATTTGCATTTCAAAAATAATAATTATATTAATATTATTGTCATTATCACTTTACATGTTTTGATTTAAAAACATTTATATAATATTAAAAACACACATATTAGTGGCTAGACTGGAGGGTTAGGGGTCCTTTGTAAGCACACACCCCCTTAGGTGCAGTCGAAGTTTAGAAGGCGGCATTTTGATTTGGTATGAGCCCAAAAAATTGATATAGAAACCTCGTCCTACAGGATTAGTGGTCATAAGGTTTTAACTGGAGGGTTAAAGTAAATTATGTTTATTTTGGGAACGTGTCAGGTCTGGAAAGGAGCAGCTCTACCATTAACAGCTGATGCTTGTAGAATAGCGGGGTGGAGTTAGTTTTTTGGAGTACTCATATCATTGAGACTTGTCCACTTCTGAACATGCCATAATTATCAAAGCAATAGCTAATGATTAAATTGTATTATAAAAAAAATATTAAAAATAGAAAGGTTTTTAAGTAAATTGAAACATATAGTCAATAGTTATTTTTATTTTAATTACAATTGATTTTATTGTCCATGTTTTTATAATAGATAATATGGATTAATGCTCATATGTCGGGGTGGCCCAGCCTGGTACGGCGTTGGACTGCTAATCCAATGATCCTTTGGATCTCGCGGGTTCAAATCCCGTCCCCGGCGTCATTTTTTTTTAAATTATTTTTCAAGCTGTTTTTCATTGTTTTCACACATTTTTAATAATTTTTATCATTTTTCCATTATTTTAATTAATAGCTATTAATTGTTTGAGAATAGTTTTTTTTTTAAAATCTTGTTTTAATTAAATATCTTAATTTTTTAAATATTTTATTGGTGTTCTTTGTTTTTTAAATAGTTTTTATAAATATTTTACTAATATTCTTTGTTTTTGATATAGCTATTTTTTTTTAAATAAGAATATTTATATCGTAAAATAAATTGAATTATATTTGGAACTAAAGTAAAAAAAATTAAAAATTAAACATTTTTAATTTAATTTGATTTTTATTTTCTTCATTGTTTTATTGTTTTTAGAAGATTCATAGCTTCTTCAAGTTTTTCATACGAATTTGCATAGGAAATTCTAATATTATTTTCACAATTTTCCCCAAATCCATTTCCTGGAACTGTTATAACTCCTAGTTCAAGTGCTTTTTGAACATATTCCATAGGGTTTTCCACTTGAGGAAATGCATAAAATGCACCTTCTAACTTAGTACATTTCAAATCCATATCATCCAAACTCTTAGCTACTAAATTTTTTCGTCTTTCAAACTCTTTAACCATTGTGTTAACATATTTTTGAGGTCCAGCTAATGCTTCATAAGCAGCTACTTGAGAAATTGAGCTTGCACAAGCTGTGTTGTATTGATGCACCTTTAAAAGTTCTTCAACAATATCATTTTGCCCAGCAAGATAAGCTATTCTAAGACCAGTCATTGCATAAGTTTTTGAAAAACCATTAATAACAATTACATTATCACTAAATTGTGCAGGAGAGTAGTGTTTTTTTCCATAAACTATTTTTTCATAAATTTCATCACTAATAATTATGAAATCATGATCAGTAGCTAAATCAGCTATTCCTTTAATATCTTCTTTATCCATAACAGATCCTGTAGGATTAGATGGAGAATTCATAATAAATGCCTTTGTTTTTGAGCTAATTTTCTCTTGAATATCCTCAATTTTCATTTTATAATCATTTTCAATCTTAACTTCAACTGGTATTGGATTACTTTCAGCTAAATCAACACAAGCTTTGTAAGATAAAAATCCAGGATCAGGAATTAAAATCTCATCTTCTTTTTCAAATAATCCTTGAGCAGAGATATAAATAGCTTCACTGGCTCCAACTGTAACCATTATTGATTCAGGATCTATAGCTACTTTATTATCATTTTTAAGTTTTTTAGAAATTTCTTCTCGCAGTTCTAAAATTCCTTTATTTGGTGTGTAGTGGGTTAAACCAGTATCAAGAGCATCTTTAATAGCTATTTTAACATTTTCAGGAATGTCAAAATCAGGTTCTCCAATTCCTAAGTTTATAGCATTTTCATTTGCAACTTCAAACATTTTTCTTATTTGAGATAATTCAATTGACTTAAGCTTATTCGCTGTTTTAACCATTATTTCACCATATAATAAATAATAATTTAATATAATTGTTTTTTGATTTGTAAATATTCTTATTATGGGTATTGTTCATAATATATTTTACCATAGGTTTAGTATTTATAGATTAATTAATTTTTTCATCATTTTTCAATGTTTTTGCTTGATATTTGTTTAATTTCCTGTGTGTTTCTATTTTCAGCATGATCCACAGCCATAACAATAATTTTCCTCACACCAAGGTGTAGATTCATTAGCTAATAATTTTTTTCTTTCTTTTTTTAAAAAATTAGGATTTAAACCAAGACCAATATTTTTCCAAGGAAGTTCTTCTTCTAATCCATAGCTATTGCTGAATTTTTTCCATTCTTTCATAGCAATCTTCTTTTCAGTTGATTTTTCTAATAATTTTCCAATTTCTGATCCTTTACATGATAAAACATATTGAATTAAGCCCATTTTAGGACTATCAAACTTAATAGCTAGTCCTTTTAACTGTGATTTTAAATAATTTATTTTTGACTTAATATCTTTTATATCATATCCTTCCCATTGTAATGGTGTGTGTGGTTTTGGGATTAAAGGATTTATACTAAATTTAATTGATCTATTGTAATTAGATGAGGATTTAGCTATTTTATGATTTAAAGAATTTAAATATTTAATATAAATAGCTAAATCATGAATATCTTCTTTAGTTTCATTTGGAGAACCAATTAAAAAATATAATTTTACATTAAAATCTAACTCAAGAGCATTTTTCACAACATTAGCTATTTTTTCATCACTTATATCTTTATTCAATGATTTTCGAATAGTATAAATTGATTCTGGAGCTATTGTAATAGTTTTTGCTCCGCTTTCTTTTAAATTAGCTAATGATTTTTCTGTGATTGATTCTATTCTAAGTGAAGGGGTTGAAATTTGAAATTTTCTATTTAAAAGTTTAGTTATAAGTTCATCTATTTTTGAATAATCAGAAACAGCAGCTCCAATTAAAGATACTTTTTCAATTCCTGTATTTTTCCTAGCTTCTTCTGCAACCCAAATCAATTTGTTTAAGGAGGTTTCTCTAAGAGGTCGATACATATATCCTGCCATACAAAATCTACAACCTCGACTACAACCTCTTGAAACATTAAGTAATATTGAATTTCCAAAAACAGGTAAATATTCTTTGTTTTTTGTTTTTGTAATTATGGGATTAGTAATGTGATATGCGTCATCCATATTAGAAACAATAGCTTTTTCAACAGGATTATCATATTCTGGAATATATATTCCTTTAATATCTAAAAATGGATCTAAATGATATATTTTTTTATTAGTGTTATTTTTATTATTTACATTATCTTCTGTTTTTAAAAATTGTTTTGAAGTTTTGTTTTTATTTGTTTCTAAAAATTTGTCTTTATTTTTCTTTATTTCTAAAAATTTATCTAAAAATTTATTTAAAATAGCTTCAGCTTCTCCAATAATAAAAATATCAATAAAATCCGATATTGGGAGAGGATTAGAACTTGCACATGGTCCTCCAGCTATTATCAGCGGATAGCTATTATCTCTGTCTTTTCTTTTAAGAGGTATTTCTCCCTTTTTTAGAATCTCTAAACAGTTGAAATAATCTTGTTCATATTGTAATGAGAAGCTAATAATATCAAAATCTTTTAATGGGCTATTTGATTCAATACTACGAGTATTTGGATAGATTATTCTTTCACACCATGAATCTTCTCTATCATTTACCATACTATAAATTATTTGATAACCTAATGAAGACATAGCTGTTCTATATACATTGGGATAAACTGATGCAAATCTAATATCCACTTTAAATGGATTTTTTCCAATCACATTTTCTTCATAAATCATATAATCATTAAAGAGGGATTTAAAATTTCTTATAGTATTGATATTTTTTTAACTAATAATATTCTCTAAATTTGTTCTAGAAGTATTTTTATTTAATTTTTGTTTTTTATCCATTTTTCATTAGAGATAATTGGTATTATAGTTTATGACTTAGTGTTTGTCCTTGTTAATATAAATATTTCAAATAAAATAATAGTTTTTTTAATTTTTTTAAATATTTTTTATAATTATTATTAGAATTATTTTGTTGCATTACTATTTTTTTATGGTATTAGGATTGTTTTGTTGTATTATTATTTTTTCATGGTATTAGCATTGTTTCATGATTATAATATTTTTTCATTGTATTAAAATAGTTTCTTTTATATTAAACTTATCTTATTTTAATTCATATTTTTAATAGTTTTTATAATTATTATAATAAATTTTAATATAATTAAATATTTTTTCTTATAAACTATAATAATTAATAATTAATATTCCTAAAAATGTTTTATTTTTATTTAAACTTCTTAAATATATTCTATTTAAAAGAATTCTTTTTTTTAACATTTTTTCTCAAAAATAAGGATTATTTTATCTTTTCTTAAATTACTTAGATTATGAAAAGAAATGTTTCTATATTGGTAAACAGAGTATATTTAATGTATTTTCCATGAAATTTCATTAAAATACTAATTTAATAAGGCTTAATAAGGATTTAAAGTTAAAACTTCCCATATTTTCCATGATTGTTATTAGGGTCATATATATTACTATTCTATCTTTATATTAAATATTTTGTATTTTAAGTAGTACTGCTTTATTAATAGCTATTTCTATGTGAATGCCTTTTTTTATATTAATTTCTAAAAAAATAGCTCTCTTGAATCCTTATTCTTATTTTAGAAACATTTATAAGTGATTAAATGAAATTATAACTTTCAATGATATAAAATTGTTCATTATAAAAGTGAGGATATAATGAGCTTTTTTCTATTATGAGAAACAATGAGGTGGAAAAATTTCGTCGAGTAATAATATATTACTCTTAGCTATATTTTGTGCTTTTTTTATTAGTATAAGCACAGTATATGCTAATGATGTGAGTTATAGTAATGTTAATTGTGCTAACAGCACTAACATTACTAATAACATTATTAATAACACTGATAATAACACTAATTACATGTTAAATCTTAGTGAAAATAAAAATATTAAAGTCGATTTAAAAAATTTAGCTGCTGGTGAAAATAAACCATATAAGCTATCTCAAAGTAGTATTGTAGCTGCTTCTTCAAATATAAGTAGCTATGTTTCAATATATGGTAAATTACCTAGTTATGTTGAAATATCTTCTTATAAGTTTTCTATGCCAGAATATTTGTATTTAATTTCAAAAACAATACAACATCAGTATAAAAATAGTGATTCTCAATTTAAACCTAAATATAATGTTAAAAATCCAAAAAAACCTATTGGAACAAATGTTAAAATGAAAATTTCATCCAATAGCTACTATAAATATGCAACAAGAATAGCTAATTTTATATCTAAATATTCTACAGTTCCGAATTATTTGAATGTTGGAACAACTAAAATCAAATATCAAACCATCATATATATTTTTACAAAAGCTCTAACATGGAGTAAATTTAATGGTAATAAGTTACCAAGTAGCTTGTTTTTCAATATTAAAAAAAATAGCAAAATAAACAAGTATATGCCAGTATATACAATCGATAGTAAAAGTAAAAAAATTTCTTCTAAGAAATTAAACATTGCTTATGATGGTGAATCTTTAAAAGAGTATTTATCTTCATCAAAAAACTGTCAAATTAATGATAAGCAAATTAAATCACTGGCTTATCAAATAACTAGAAAATACAAAAGTACATATGATAAGGCAAAAGCTATTTATAACTGGGTGAGAGATAAAGTTAGCTATAAATTTTACTACAATACAAAGTATGGTTCTAAGAAAACATTAACTAAGAAGATAGGGAATTGTGTGGACCAAACTCATTTGATTATAGCACTATCTCGTGCATCGGGTATAGCTTCCAGATATGTTCATGGAACCTGTGATTTTATAAGTGGAAATACTTATGGACATGTTTGGGCTCAAGTTAAAGTTGGAAATATTTGGTATGTAGCTGATTCCACAAATTCAAAAAATAGTTTTGGTGTTGTTAAGAGTTGGAATACTAGTTCTTACACTTTTAAAGGAATTTATAGTTCATTGAGCTTTTAAATTAGTTTTTAATAGCTATTAATTTTTTTTATCTATTTTTTTCTTATTTTTTAAATCTATTTTTTTATTTTTTAAATTTTTTTAAATCTATTTTTCTAAGATTTCTTTTTTAAATTTTTTCAGTAAATTTTTGCATAAATTATATTAAATTTTGAATTTTTAAATATAGTCATGAGAGGAAAAATTGTAGTTCATGTTTTGTTAAAATATCACTTAATTTCTAATTAATATATTAATAATATTTTTAATTTAAAAATAAATATTAATAATTTTATTATTAATGAAGAATAGAAAATGTATTAA
>WRMT01000101.1 GCA_009777005.1 Methanobrevibacter sp.
TCCTATTAAACATATATAAATTATAATTAAGAAATATAGATCATAATTAAGATATATATTTAATATTAAAGAAATATATATTACAATTAGGATATATATTTTATATTTAAGAATTTTATATTATAATTAAGAAATATAAATTATAACTATGATATATATTTTATATTAAAGAATTTTATATTACAATTAAGATATATAAATTAAATAAAATATTTATTTAAGAGCTTAATCATTGTCAATTCTTTTTTCAATAATCAAACAATTATCTTATACATATCAAAATCTTTAAAATATTTCAAAATTATTTATAATATTATTAAAAATTAAAATCTAATCAAATAACTCAAATTTAACACCTATCTCTTTATTAGAAATAGCTACTCCCAATATAATTATTTTATCCTTATTATAATACTTTTTATAGTATTTTTTTTCATGAATTTGAGTAAATGCATCATCTAACAGTTTTTCAATTGATTTAGCTAATACAACCTTCCCATTTTCATCTTCCTTATCATAGGAATATTTAAATTCTGTAATTACTATAGGATCTTTCCTCTCTAGTATAGCATCTATTCTACCATCAGATGTGGGATCTTCACTTTTAATATCAAAACCATATGCACGTAGCCATGAAAGTATTAGACTATGATAATAGCTTTCATTTTTCATGTGTAATTGATATGGTATTCTTGATAGTAAAAATTCAAAAGATTTTGTTAATCCCTCACTATCAAGATTATAAATTTCTTTCATTATCTTCTTTTTTAATGGGTTTAATTCGCCATTAGAATAATTTGAATAGCTATTTAGAAGATGTTTTCCAAAAGCATTTTTTACTTCCCTATTTGGGAAGTACAAATAATATTCATCATCTCCATCAAAATCTTTTTTTATTTCTTTTATTGTTAGGTATCCTGTTTGAAATAATAATGCTATTATATTATTATTTATATCAAAATTTAATAAATCTTCTTTATACTGTAATGTTGGCTTTAAAATTGGTTTTAAATCATTATTTTCTTTTATTCTATTCATTAAAAATGTTGTTGTTCCAGTACTAAACCAGTATTCTGTAAAATCTTTATCTTTTAGCATGGACATTATTGAATATGGGTTGAAAAGGCGTGTTTGTCCATCCCAGCTATAACCATCATACCAATAATTAATTTTATCCATCATCTCATCATAAGCTACATTCTCTTTTTTAGCTACTGATTCAATATGAAGGTGTAAATATTTTTCTACTTCTTTATGGGTATAACCACAAATTTTTGAATAATCTTTTACAAGGGTAAGATCACTTGGACTGTTGAGTTTTGAAAAAATTGAAGTACTTCCAATTTTAGAAACTCCTGTGATAAAGATAAACTGTAAATATTCATCTCTTGTTTTTAAAAGAGTATATAAACTTTGTAATATATCACGATTATTTTCAAATACTTTAAGATTTTCTAAATTATCATTTAATGGAGCATCATATTCATCGATTAAAACAACAATACGCTTATTAAATAAACGGTACACTTGAAGAATTAAGGAGTCAAACATTCCTTGTGAAGTTTTACTTTTAAGTTCTACTCCAAAATCTTTTCCAATATTGTAAATAATTTCTATAAGTCTATATTCTAACTCAGTTGATGAAACATTTTTAACTCCACTTAAATCTAACTTTATAACTGGATATTTCTCATTCCAATTCCGCTTTTTGTGAATATCTAAACCTTCAAATAGCTTTTCACTACCTTTATAAAGTTCTTCAATTGTACTAACAAGCAATGATTTTCCAAATCGCCGTGGTCTTGAAAGAAAATTAATTCTCCCATCATTAATCATTTTCAGAATATATTTTGTTTTATCCACATACAAGTAGTCATTTTCGCGAATAATTGAAAATGTTTGTGTTCCAACAGGTAATGTTTTCATGATAAAACTCACTTTTTTAATAATAATCCTTATAATTAATATAAATTAAATATTATATATAATTTAAAAACCTTACTTTAATCATAATCTCTAAAATGTTTAAAAAATTTTAATTATTCTACTTTATTCATTTCAATGAGATGTAATAAATGGTTATAAATCAAAAAATATTTTTTAACTTAAGCTTTATAATATGCAAAGTTTATAAAATTTAATCCAATATTACTTTAAATTCTTCATGAAGACATATATCTATTTTTAATATTGAAATTTCCCTTATTTATTATTTATTTTTAGAAATTATTCGAGTTAAATTTTATAAAATTTAAAAACAAAGATTCAACAATGAATAACAAAGATTCACTAACATTAAATATCCTACAGTAATAAAAAGAATTTTTTAAAAGATAATGAAAAAATAAAGAAAATTAATTAAAAATCACAAAGTTGACAGCATTGAAATAATATTATTGGATCCTTTTATCATTATCCAAAAATCAAACTTTTTTTAATGATATATAGTACTCAATAGCTTAATTTAAAAGTTTAAACTTTCATAAAAATATATTTTCAAAGTACTGTGTCTTGTTTTTTTCTAAACAAGTCTTGATTTTTATTTATATATAAAATAGCTACTAATTTTCAACGACCAGAACTAGCTACTTTTGATTGTTTTCAATTAATTCTTGAGTAAAAACACAAAAACTTAAGTGTGTAGTAACACTGATGTACTATTAGAAAGTTGTAGCTAATGGGGATTAATGGCTTAAAAGTTAGGATGACTCAAATATTAACAAGTTAATTCTAATAAATTGAACATTTTGATTAGCTATTTTCAAAAATTTTTCATTTTTCCATAAAATAGAATTGTGTTGTAGCTAATTAAACTAATAATGAAAAAATATGTAATAATAAAATAGAATTCACTGGAGAATAACATTGGCGATTCCAAATTTTACAAGTATAGGATATTTACCTGAAGGATATCATAAAACAACATTAAAGGAATTTGAAGAGAAATTTTCTAAAAATAAGTCTAAAAAAAGACAAAAAATAATGAAAGCATATAAGAAACATTTAAAAGAAATTTTACGCACTAAATTAGCTATTGAACAATGGGTTAATGGTTCATTTGTAACTGATAAGAAAGAACCAGGTGATATTGATTTACTAACAGAATTTGATGGGATAAAAGCTGATAGTTTAAATATGAAAGAAAATATTGATTATATAATATTCAATGCTCAAAATAAATACAATAATCTATGTGATTCTCATAGAATATTTAAATATCCTAAAAACATGGAAATTGAATATAAATCCTATATCTCCTCAAAATCTAAATATTTAGGTTTATTGTTTAATTCGGACACAGAATTTAATATAAAAGGAGTGATTAATTTATCACTGGAAATAAAAGATGGTGATTTAAATGATGAAGCTTGAAAATATAAGTGATTATAATCATGAAATTAAAAAGTTAGATGAAGAAATTATTGAAATAGCTAATTATGTTAAAAAAAATCCAGAAAAGGAAGGAGTTAAAGGAAATTTAGAAACACTACAATATATACAAAAAGAATTAATCGAACGAAGAGAAGTAATAAGAAATAAAAACGACAATAAACTCTTTAAAAAGATAAAAAATATTTTAATAGACAATAATATTTATAATGATGAAGTAATTAAAGAAATAGATAAAAGAATAAAAGAAACAAGTTAAAAATGAAAAATTAATACTAGTTATGATAAATGATTAAATTAGCTAGTGAAATGTTGCAGATGATTAAATCCCATTGAAGTTACATTTTCTTTTATCTTTTTTATTAATATTTTAACAAAAATTATTTAAATAACTAATAAATTTTTAAATTATTTTTTCTTTAATTTCACTTAAATAAGAAATATTTATAAAATTCTTATAAACAGTTGATTTTGAAGGGTGGATTCTTTTTATTAATAATCAATTATATAATAAAAAAAATAATTAATATTCATTTATATATTTATTAATGAATTATACAGTAAAGTTAATTATAAATTATCCTTTTTATATTTATTTATGAATTCTATGAAAAAATTAATTAATATTTATTTTTATTTACGAATTATACCGTAAAATTAATTATTAATTATCTATCCTTTTTATATTTATTTAGGAATTATAGAATTATATGACAAAGTAATTATCATTTATACAAATAAAAATAATTAATTAATATCAATTATACTTTAAACTTAATAATCAATATACAATAATTAGGAGAGAAACAATTGGAATATTTTCAAGAAATAGAAGATAACGAAGAATTTTTAAAAAGAATTGTCCCTGATACTAGTGCTGTTATCGAAGGAACCATTAGTAAAATAATTAATGAAAAAAACTTAGATTATCCTGAAATCATCATCCCTGAAGCAGTAATAGCTGAACTGGAATATCAAACAAATGAAGGAAGGATGATTGGGCAAAATGGTCTTAATGAACTAAAAAACCTTCAAAAACTAGCTGATGAAGGAGACATAGCTATTAGTTTCGCTGGAAAACGTCCTACAAACTATGAAATCTCTTTATCAAAAAAAGGTGAAATTGATTCTATAATTAGGGACTTGGCTAAAGTGGAAGTAGCTACACTAGTAACTAGTGATAAGGTTCAAAGTGAAGTAGCTAATGCACAAAATATCCCTGTGATTTACGCTGAACAAGAGGATAAATCAGAAATTCCTTTAAAAATAGCTAAATATTTTGACAATGAAACAATGTCTATTCATTTAAAAGAAAATGTTCCACCTATGGCTAAAAAGGGAAAACCTGGTTCTATAGATTTAGTAAAACTTAGTACAAGACCACTTAGCTATGATTATTTAGAAAAATTAGCTGGTGATATTTTAGAAAAAGCAAGACATGATTTTAAAACTTATTTAGAAGTGGATGAAGATGGAGCTACTGTTGTTCAATCAAGAGAATACAGGATTTCAATAGCTAAACCTCCTTTTTCTGAAGGAATGGAAATAACTGCAGTTCGCCCAGTAGCTGAAGTTTCACTTGAAGAATATAAGCTTTCAGATAAATTAATGTCTAGACTTAGAGATACTGCAAAAGGAATCCTTATATCCGGTTCTCCTGGAGCTGGAAAAAGTACATTTGCCCAAGCTGTAGCTAAGTTTTTTTCAGAGGATTTAAATAAAATTGTTAAAACAATGGAATCTCCTCGTGATCTTCAAGTTGGAGATGAAATTACTCAATATGGTCCTCTTTCAGGGGATATGGAAAAAACTGCCGATATTTTACTTCTTGTAAGACCTGATTTTACAATATATGATGAACTTAGAAAGAATCATGATTTTAATATATTTGCTGATATGAGATTAGCTGGTGTTGGAATGATAGGTGTTGTCCATGCAACAAGACCAATTGATGCAGTTCAAAGGATTTCTGCTAGAGTTGAACTTGGGATAATACCTTCTGTTGTTGATACAACAATTTACATTGAAGATGGTGAAATAAGGGCAGTTTATGAAACTAATTTAACCGTGAAAGTTCCTTCTGGAATGCAGGAAGCAGACCTTGCAAGACCAGTTATTGAAGTAAGGGATTTTGAATCAGGTGAGTTAAGAAATGAAATATATACCTATGGTGAACAAACTATTGTTATGGATGTAGACTTAGTTCAAAGCCCTAAGAATAAAAATAATGCTAAAAAATCTTCAGTTGATAAAATAGTGGAAAAAGAAGTAGTTAGAGCTGTTAAAAGAGTTGTTCCCAAAGCATCTATTAGAGTATCTGTTGAATCAGAAAATAGGGTAAATATTTATTTAGAAGAAAAATTCATTCCAAAAGTTATTGGTAAAAAAGGAAAAAGAATAGCTGATCTTGAAAAGAAAGTTGGAATAAGTATTGGTGTTGAACCAATTGAAAGTTTGAGTAATGAAGCTAATTTTGAAAGTAAAGAATTTTCAAAAGAATTTCAATTAGCTTATGAAATATCTAAGAAACATGTAAGCTTAAACTTTGGAAATGAATATACTGGTAGTGAATTTGATGTATTAGCTAATGATGAATATTTATTTACAGCTACTGTAGGTAAAAAAGGAATAATTAGACTGAGAAAAGACCTTGAACTAGCTGATATTCTTTTAGAAGCTATTTCCTTGAATTTTCCAATAATGGCTAGATTAAGATCATCATCAAAATAGATAAAAAAATTATCTTAATTAGAGGATGTTGCACAATTATTTTTGTTCAATGCCCATATAAATGAAGATTATTAATTTTTTAATAAAGTTGATATTATGTTAATTTTATTTGATTATTAATGAAGATTATTAATTTTTTAATAAAGTTGATATTATGTTAATTTTATTTGATTATTAATGAAGATTATTAATTTTTTAATAAAGTTGATATTATGTTAATTATATTATTTAATTATAAATTAAAAATTATTAATTTTGTTCATCAATCAGTTTAGTTTTGTTAATTAAAATGAAAATGTGTAACCACATCAGGTTAGAAAATCAATTGAATAATCCAGAGTTTCGGTGAAAAAATGAAAATAGGAGTATCTTCCTTATCAGTTTATAAAGAAAATATATTAAATAATTTAGAATTTATAGAAGGATTGAATGTTGATTATTGTGAATTATTAAATGATTATCCTAATATAATTGATATCAACAGTCTAAAATCATATAATCTTAAATATACAATTCATTCTCCAATTATAGATTTGAATTTAGCTTCTTTAAATAAAAATATCCAAAAGGTTTCAATAGCTGAAATTAAACGATCAATAGATTTAGCAAGAGAACTTAATAGTGAAATAGTGGTTGTTCACGCTGGAAATCTTCCATTTTCAGCCAGATCTTTTGAAAATAAAGCATTAGCTAAATCAAGAGAATCTATAAAAATTTGTGGGGATTATGGAAAAGATCTTGGAGTTGAAGTAGCTATTGAAAATATGCCAAATGTTGAAGGTTTTTTTTATCAAGATATTTATGAACTAAATAAATTATTAGAAGATCTTGAAATGAGTATGACACTAGATGTTGCTCATGGAGCTACTGCTGGTTTTAAAGAAGATGAACTTTATTTTGATTCAGTTAAACACATACATTTGTCTGATAATAATAGAGATTCTGATGATCATCTATCATTAGGTGAGGGGTCAATTGATTTTAAAACTATTATCAATAATTTTAAGAAAAATAGCTATGAGGGGATATATGTTATAGAAGTATTTAGTAAAGATGATGCTGTAAAAAGTCTTAACTTTTTAAAAAAAATATAATATATGTGATTGTCCATAATAACAATTTTATTTATAAGATTTTTGATAAACCATCAAGTGATTTTTAATAAAAAATAAAGGTTAACTAAAGCAGTTTAAATATTATATACTTTGTAATTTAATATTTAAAATAGCTATTGTTTTTAACTGGTTTTGAGTTATAAGTATCATAAAGTCTAAAAAAAAATTTAAATCATTTAAATATGGATTGGCTTGATTTTAATAGTAGTTTTATTTTTTAAAATCAACTAAATTAACATAATGAAAAAAAAAAAATTAAATAAAAAAAATAATAACCTATTTAAATATGGATTGTGATTAAATTTTTTTAAAATGAGGTTTAAGCTACAGAAAATCGTGAAAAATTATCTATTAAATAAATGGTGGACTACAATATGTTTTTTAACACTATTTCATTTGTTTTCCAACCAATGGCATAATTGATTCTATTAAAATAAGGATTGTGACAAATAAGGTCGAACGGGTATCCAACCTCTTCTTTGGCCTAAAAAACTTATTATTGCAAGATAGTCACTCTATTAAAATAAGGGTTGCGACTTTAAAAGTTTTTTTCTCTTTTAAGGTTTTATTTAAACATAAATTAGCTATTTTTTATTAAAAACTTTTTTTTTTTTTTTTTTTGGGGGGGTTTGTAAATGAGTATAACACCCAACACTTGTTATGAAAATCATTGTTTTATATAAAATAACCGAAAATCCATTCCTAACATTAGGTTTTAAACTATAAATAATAAAATTAGTATTTTAAAGTTAAAAATTAACTTTTAATTCAATGATTTAATGAATATTTTATAATTTTCATTTTTTAAACTGTAATAATAAATAAATTTTTAAAAAACTTCATAAATTGACAGCTTAATGAATAAATAACTTTATTATTCAAAAACACAAAACTATTAATAATCATTTTGATTATTTTTTAATAAAGCTGTAAAAGGTGTAGAGTTTTGAAAAAACAATTTTTTTAACTTTGAAATGAAATAAAAAAATTAAAAACTCTAAAAAATCTATAGCTTCTAATATAAAGAAATTTGAAGGTATTTTATGACTACAATTTGGAATAAAGATGCTGAAGGTATGTCAAGAGAAGACATCGAAGAATTACAGTTAAAAAATTTACAAGCTACTGTAAAAAATGTTTATGAAAATGTACCTTATTATAAAAAAAAATATAGTGAGATTGGAGTTTTTCCCGAAGATATACAGTATTTAAAAGATATAGAAAAACTTCCGTTTACCACGAAAGATGATTTAAGAGAAACCTATCCCTTTGGAATGTTTGCTGTTTCTCCTAAAAAAATCATAGAAGTTCATAGTTCTTCAGGAACAACAGGTAAACCAGTAGTATCTGGATACACTCGTCAAGATATTGATGATTGGGGTGAGACGATGGCAAGAGGTCTTACAATGATGGGTGTTGATGAAGATGATATTATACAAAATACTCATGGCTATGGTCTTTTTACTGGAGGTTTTGGAGTTCATTATGGTGCTCATAAAATTGGTTCTACAGTTATTCCAATATCAACAGGACAAACTAGAAGACAAATTGAAATTATGGAAGACTTTAATGCGTCAATGATAATTTTCACTCCATCTTATGGTTTATATCTTGCAGAAGTAGCTAAAGAAGAGGGAGTTGATCCAAAAAAACTTGGTTTTAAAGCTATTGGTTTTGGAGCAGAGATGTGGACAGAAGAAATGAGGAATAAAATTGAAGAATCATTTAATGCTCCAGCATATAATATTTATGGTCTTACTGAATTAATGGGTCCAGGAATAGCTGTTGAATGTAGTGAACAAAAAGGACTACATATCTCAGAAGACTATTTCTATCCAGAAATTATTGATTCTAAAACTAAAAAAACATTAGACCCTGGGACAAAAGGAGAGTTAGTGTTAACTAACTTAAAAAGAGAAGGAATGCCAATTATAAGGTTTAGAACAAAGGATATTACTTCTCTAGATTATGATAAATGTGATTGTGGTAGAACATTTGTTAGAATGGCACGGATAACTGGTAGATCTGATGATATGCTTAAAGTTAAAGGAGTAGCTATTTTCCCATCTCAAATTGAAAAGGCATTGTTAAAAGCTAATGACATAGAACCTCACTATCAAATCATTGTAACAAGACCTAATCTAATGGATGATATTGAAGTCAAGGTTGAAGCTAGTGAAAATCTTTTTTTCGATGAAGTAAAAGAAATGATTAATATAAAAAACAAGATTGGAGATTATATTGAAAACGAAATAGGATTAAGAGTAAAAGTAACATTAGTAGAGCCAAAAAGTATTCCAAGAAGTGAAGGAAAAGCTGTTAGAGTAATAGATGAACGAAATTTACATTGATTCTTTAATAAATTTTAAAAATTTTAATAGAGAGTAAAATATAAATCAAGTTCTTTAATAAATTTTAAAGGATTAAAATTATGAATAATAATTTAATTTAAT
>WRMT01000102.1 GCA_009777005.1 Methanobrevibacter sp.
TTAAAAGTATTGACAGAGATGTTACTAAACAATGATTTCATTTAAACATGTTATTCAGCAAAAACACTGCATACAAACAAAATTTTCATATCAGTAACATATTTGACACTGCCAATTTTTTTTAAAATAAAAAAAATAAAGAATTAATTCTTTATTTAAATTTAGTTTTTATTCATAAGTATATGCATCATATGCTGCATATATTGCGAACAAGAATGATATTATACCTATATATGGTGTTACAGCCACATTTAAAGAACCAAGTATAATAGCAACTACTATGAAGATTATTCCTTTTTTTTGTTCTTGTCCTTGATATAATTGACCTAAACCAGGTAAAATTAAAGATAAAATTGCTGCAATAATTGCTTTATCCATATTTTATTCATCCATGTATCTATTAAAATTCAATGTATAATATTTTTTTCTCAAACATTTTTCAATTGTTAGAATTAATTATACATTACCAATCATTATAATTTTTGACTATTTATATTTTGTTATTTGGTTTATAGAAATTTTTTAAAGGTAAATAAGAGTATATTTATTTGGAAACTTCAATCATACGCTCAACAGCGTTTAATGACTTCTTAGCTATTTCTTCCTCAACAAAAACTTCATATTTTTCGTTTTCAAGAGAGTTTTTAACCTTATCGAGTGTATGTAGCTTCATAGTTTTGCAAATAGCATCATCTAAAAGAGGATAACATTTTTTTTCAGGAATTTCTCGATTGATTCTTGTAATTAAATCAATTTCTGTTCCAATAATGAACTCTTCAGAATCAGAATTTTTAACTTGATTAAGCATTCCACCTGTACTTAAAACATGATCAGCTAATTTTTGAACCTCCATATTACATTCTGGATGAACAATCAATTCAGCATTAGGATGTTTTTCTTTTTTAAATACAACATCTCCAACATGGAACATTTTATGCACATAACAGTGTCCACCTTCTGGAATTGGAATGATTTCTTTTTTTGTTTGCTTAGCTACATAATTAGCTAAGTTATTATCAGGACCAAAAAGAATTTTATCTTCTTTAAGACTTTCTACAACTTTTAAAGCATTAGATGAAGTACATAATATATCTGCTTCTGCTTTGGCAGTAGCTAATGAGTTTACATATAATACAACAGCTGCATCACTATGCTTTTTTTTAGCTTCTCTTATTTCTTCCATGTCCAACATATGTGCCATTGGACATTCTGCTTCTTTATCAGGAATAACTATTTTTTTCTGAGGATTTAAAATATAAGCAGTTTCAGCCATAAAGTCTACTCCACAAAAGATAACTAAATCTTTGTCTTCTATTTCAGTAGCTTTAATACATAATTCCAATGAATCACCAAGAAAATCAGCTATTTCTTGGATTTCTTTTGGTTGATAATTATGAGCAAGAATTATAGCATTTTTTTCCTTTTTTAACTTGATTATTTCTTGTTGTAACTTATTTAACATTAAAATTACCATTGTTAAGTTTTTAAAATATTTTTTTTTACAGAAATTATCATTATTTTATATATTAATAGCTATATTTCTTCTTTAATATATTTTTATATTTCTTTTTTATTAATTTAGAAGAAGTACAAATAAGTTATAGGTTAAATAGATATTCGTTAATTTGATTATTATATGATTGCACATGCATACTATTTTTATTTATTAATGGGCTTGTTAGTTTCTATTTCAATATTTTTATATTATTATTTTATATTTTTATATTATTATTTTATATTTTTATAATTATGTCCATGTTTTTTTAAATTTTTTCATGATTATCTGCTTGGTTATTTTTCTATGGTGTTTATAAATTTTTTTCTTTTGCAGTGTTTATTTGTTTTCTAATTACATTTGCAAGATTCATTCGATATTCTTCTATTTTAGGGTATTCATTAAACCAAGCACTAATTTTTAAATTAATTCCTGTTTCATTCATTTCTTTCACGATTATTCTTGGAGGAATATCATTTAAAACCCATTCTAATTTAGAAATTGATTGTATGGATGAGGATTTAAACTCATCTAAATCAATTTCATATGGTATTAAGATTTCTAAGTCCACTCTTGTTTCATCAAAATAAGTATGGTTTGTATAATGATTTTTAGAAAGAACTGAATTAGGTATGGTTACTACTAAGTTATCTGAGGTAATTAATGTTGTAGTTCTAAATCCAAGCTTTTTAACCACGCCTTTTGCATTTCCAACATCTATAACTTCTCCAACTTTAACAGTTTTATCAGCAAGTAAAAAAATTCCTGACATAAAGTTTGAAATAACATCTTGTGCAGCAAAACCAAAAATAATACCAATTATTCCTAAACTTATAAATATGCCTGATACATTGACTCCAAGGAGTTCCAATATTAGTATAAGTGCTATTATACAAATCAAATATTTTGACAAATCTTTTGCTAAATATTCCAGAGTTTTTTCAAGTTCAATTTTACGACTGAATTTTTTAATTAGATAGGATAAAGCATTTATTAAAAGATGAGAAACAATTAGAATAATTACAATAGCTATTATCTCTTCGATAAATAGAAAAGCTTGAAAATAGTTTAAATTCAACTTCAATCACCTATCTCTTAAACATTAATTTTTTTATTTTTAATTTATAATTCTAAGTTCATAAAGTCATAAGCAACTTTACTATTTTCAAAAACTTCAATAGCTTCTTTTTCTAAATCCTCAGTATTTGTATAACGAGTACTGATATGTGTAAGTATTAATTTTTCAACATTAGCTTCTTTAGCTATTTTAGCAGCTTGTGCTGCGGTTGAATGAAAATTATTAGTAGCTTTAATTTCATCTTCGGTTTTATATGTTGATTCATGAATTAAAACACTTGATCCTTTAGCAAATTCTATCATAGCTTCACATGGTTTTGTATCTCCAGAGTAAACAATTTTAAGTCCATGTCTTTTTTCCCCTAAAACTTGTTCGGGTTTTATAACTTTTTCCCCAACTTTAACTTCATAACCATTATGCAACTTTCCAAAATCAGGACCAGGACTCACTCCAAGCTCAATAGCTTTTTCTCTTAAAAATCGAGGTTTCTTTTTTTCGCAAATAGAATATGCTAAATTATCTACATTATGTTTGGTTTTAACACATTCAATAATATACTCCTCATTTTCTATAATTTTCCCTTCAAATAGGTCATGAAACTTGATTGGAAATTCTATAGTAAAATATCCAAAGTGAGATATGACCTCATTTAATTGATTAATACCTGCGGGTCCATAGATATGAAGAGGTTCAACTCTTCCTCTAAACCCCATAGATTGGATTAATCCAGGTAATCCTAATATATGATCTCCATGTAGATGACTTATGAATATTTTATCTATTTTCATAGGACTTATTTTGGCGTTAGCTAATTGTCTTTGAGTTCCTTCACCACAATCAAATAACATAACTTCTCCAAAAGCTTTTAAAGCTATTGACGCATGGTTTCTATGTTTTGAAGGCACAGCTGATGAGGTTCCTAAAAATGTAAGTTCCATTAAATCACTCATTATATATTCAAATCAATGAAATTTTCCTTAATTCTTGAGTTAAAAAGATTTTAGTGTATAAACACTGTTTATAAAATGTAATTGTTTAAACTAGAATTAGATTATAGCTAGACATAATTATTTTTATAATTTTTATATTTTTAATAAATAATTATAAAATTATTAACCTATTTTATTTTTAATAGATTATTTTAGAATTTTCATTCTATTTTTTTATTTTTAATTAATAATTATAAAATTATTACTCTGTTTTATTTTTAATAGATTCTTTTTAGAATTATTATTTCATGTTTTTCTTTATTGTTGCTTCTATAAATTCTTAATAATTCCTTAATTTTTCACAATCTCAAATATCTTTTTAATAATTTTTAAATTTTTATTATAAAAACAGATTTTGATAAAATATATAATTTCAAAATCTAAAATGATTTAATATAAAAGATTAATATAATTCAACTTAGAAATAATGACTATTAGTATATTAATAAAGCGTTTCCTATATTATATTTTATTATATTATAATTTAGTATGTTCATGAAAACTTTAAAATCCTTCTTTATTTACTATAAATAGTAGTAAATTCTAAATTTTTGGATACTTTTCATGGAATTTAATAAAATCCAGTTTAATATCATAATTATTAATTTTTATTATATAATATAATTAATTATAATCATTATATTTTAAATTATTCTATAGCTTTAAATTATTATTTAATTTTCACGTGGTGAATTTAATGGAAAACATAATCAAATACATGATTGATGAAGATCTTGGGTTTAGTGATATTACAACAAATGCTTTAATTCCGCATGATAAAATAGCTAAGGCAAAAATAATTTCTAAAGATAGAGGAATTATCGCTGGCATTAACTTGGCTAAATCCATTTTTAAAGAGTATGGATTAGAAATAACTTGTTTTAAAGAAGATGGAGATGAAATAAATAGAAAAGATATTATAATGGAAATTACTGGTTCAGCAAAAGATATTTTGTATTTAGAAAGAACAGTTTTAAATTTGATGATGAGAATGAGTGGAATAGCTACTATAACTTCTAAAATGAAATTAAAAGTTCAAAATAATGGTGTCAATGTTAAAATAGCTGGAACACGGAAAACATCACCGGCTCTTCATAAATTTGATAAAATGGCAATAGCTATTGGTGGTGGAGATACTCACAGATTTCGATTAGATGATATGGTTTTAATAAAAGATAATCATATAGCTGTTGTTGGTTCAGTATCAAAAGCTATTGAACTTGCAAAGGAAAAATGTAGTTTTACAAAAAAAATTGAAATAGAAGTTGAAACTACTGAAGATGCTATTATTGCTGCTACTTTAGGAGCAGATATTATAATGCTAGATAATATGACACCAAATAATATAAAAGAAACAATAGCTGTTCTCGATAGGCAAGATTTGAGGGAAAATGTTTTTATTGAAGTTTCTGGTGGAATAAATGAGAATAATATTTTAGAATATGCTGAATCTGGTGTTGACATAATATCTTTAGGATTTATAACTCATTCATTTAATAGCTTAGATATTAGTTTGACTTTTGATTTGTAGCTATTAAGTTTTTTTTATTTAATTGTTTTTGTTTGACTTTTGATTTGTAGCTATTAAGTTTTTTTTATTTAATTGTTTAGGTTTTTGTTTGACTTTTGATTTGTAACTATTTATATATTTAATTTTTCCATGGTATTATTTTATTTTTGAATTTTTTATCAATACTGTTCACAATTAATTTCTTTTAGCAATTAATATAATGAAAATTTCTTTTAATTATTCATGCAAGTCATTAAAAACATATTAAAAAAATTGGTTTATTCTTCATTAATTCATTAAACTTATATACTTAATCAAACTTATATAAGAATTGAACAAGAAATAAAATTATAATTATTTTATAATCATTTTTTAAATTTTATAAATTTAATAAATTTATTTCTTTATATTTTAGGAGGATATTTATGGTTCATGAAATTCAAGATGAGGACATAGTTGAAAAAGAGTTAGAAGAAGGAAATATTGAAGTTTCAGATTCTATAGATGAATCTAATGAAGGAAATTCTGAAGAAAACTTTGAAAAAGATTCTGAAGAGGAATTAGATAGTGAAGAAAATTCTGAAGAAAACTTTGAAAAAGATTCTGAAGAGGAATTAGATAGTGAAGAAAACTTACCTTTTGCTAAAGCAGAAGTTGTACGTCTAATGAAACAAAATCTTGATAGTGACAAAATGATTAGGGAACGAGTAAAAGTTGAAATGAACAAATTTTTAGGTGATGTCCTTAAACATGTTTGCAAACAACTTAATGAGTATCCTTACACTACAATTGAATACGAAATGCTTAAAGAGTCAATTTATCCATATACTAACATTGAAAGAATAAATCAAGAAAAAGAAAGGATTTTATTACATTTAGAAGCTATTAAAGCAGACTGTAATGCATTAGCTATGGATGTAAAAAGGACTTTAAAGGAAAAAGATGTTGTAGACGATGATGATGAATTTATAGACATTTAAATTCTTTTTTACTTTTTTTTTTAGCGTAAGATTAATTAAGCTATATGGTCATGTTTAGTTTAAATTTATTATCCTTATCATTAATGTATCTTAATTAATATTTGTATAAAATAAAATTTTTATAAATAATGTTTAAAATCTTTTAAATTAAATTTAAAATGATTTAAAAGATTATTATTAAAAAATATTACTTATAAATGTGAAAAGATTTAGTAATATCCTACATTCTGTTAATATTTCATATTCTTATTATTTGTTTGATTTTATTTCTGATGTAAAATTTTTTAAGTAATGATAATTTTTAAAATTATTATATTCCCTTATGTTATTAATTTAAGAGTTATAATTTATATTTTCTTAAGTAATAAACAAATTATCATTTATTTTAAAAATTAAAAGAAGTTACAATTGATTTTTTAAAAATAAATTACTATTTGATAAATCATTATTAAAATTTTTTCTTTCAAGACTATAGTATTTAATTACTAAGTTAGTATTTCTTTATTATTTTTAAATTCAAAAAATTTTAATTAATTATTATTCATCAAACATTATTTAAATAAAGTTTCATTATTTAAATAAAACTTAGCTGTTTTTAATTTTTTATTTTTAATTTATCATTGCTTATAAACATTTTAAATAAGGGTTATCACTTTTTAAGTTATTAATTTCCGAATCCTTCTCAAAATAAAATTTAACTATGGTTTCATTAATAGCTATTGATTATTATGAGTGTCTTCAAATATTGCAAAACCTGTTTTTAAATGTTTTAAATCTTCTTCTGAAATTTGTTCCTTTTTAACATTTATGTCCATAACTTTACTTTGACCAAAAGGATCTTCAATCACTAAAGTAGCTTCTATTTCACCATTAACTATTTTATTTAGTTTTTTGAGAATATTCGTGCCATTTTTTTGAGATTCTTCATCATCAAAAAGAGTTAATGCTTGTTTTACTCCTTCACAAAATCGAATAATTACTCCTTCTATATTAGATACATATCCCACTGATTTTGGACCAGGTTCTACTTTAATACCAAATTCAGGGATAGAAACAGTAGCTGATTGGGATTTCACAACTCTTGAAGATAAATTGTCTTTGTTAATAGCTAATGTATATTTTGTAGGATCCTTTTGTTCTAAACAAATTATATCATTATGTTTGAATCCACAAGATGTGCATATTAGTGAAGATTCAAGAATTTCTCCAAAGTGAGGAATATTTTCTGTTTTTGTTGTAGATTCAGCTGTTCCTTTTCCACTACAAACTGGACAATCAATAATCATTTTTGTCAATAAATCATCTCAATTTTTTAATTATCTTAAAATTATTTAAGTGGTGTTTATAATTTTTATACTTTTTTATTTTTTTTGCAGATTTTTGTTGTGAAAAAGAGTTTTTGACAGCTCATTTATAGCTATAACTATTCATTCTTCTTTATATACAAAGCCTTTTTCATCAAGATCTTTAACTATTTCATCAAGGACGGCTTTACTACTTGCACAAATTTTAGTTCCTCTAATATTTTTTGAAAGTTTATAAAGATGTTCGAAATCTTTTCTAACATTAGGTTTTTTTTGCAGGGATTCAATGAATTTTTTAGTTTTTTGAGGGTCGGAAGCATTTACTTTTCTTTTCAAAGGTTCTTTAGATCCTGAAATTAAGTAGGTAACATCTTCTATACTTCCTCCGTGTTTGTTTATGATTATATCAACAACATCAGCTAATTCATCAACTGTGTTTTTCAACAGGATAGTATCACAAGTTCCAGTTATTGAAGTTACCATATTTTGAACTGTCCCTTTTATAGTTTCAGTTTCAACAACCTTAACTCCATTTTCAATACCTCTACTTATTAAAAAATCATGAATGGTTCTATTTTCCTTGAAATACTCTAATTGTTTTCCACCACGATGAATTTGCATAGCTCTTTTAACAAAACGCTCTTTATGACTTTCTTTATCTGATGATAAAATAAAGAAAAATATTGATGCATCCTCTTTAAATTTTTCTGTATTTATTAAACCTGGAATTAGGTGTACTCCTTCTAGGATTATATCATCATAATCAGCTATAGCTCTACCAATAACTTTTTCAATAGCAGGAATAACAAAGGATGAATGTTCAACAAAACCTGCGTTTATCAATTCTTCTTTATTATTGAAGTTTTTCTGGTTTCTAAGAGTAGTATATGCATTGAACGATGATTTGTGCAATGCAGGAGCATATTCACTTCCTATAACTCCTCTTACAACTTCTCGAATGAAATCTGTTTCTATCAAATGTTTTATTCCTAATCGTTTAGCTAATTCTGCTGCTACTGTTGATTTACCAATTCCAGAAGCACTTCCAACAAGTATAACATAAGGCTTTTTCAAGCTACTCACTCCTTTTTTGATAGATTAATATTTTATAGTGAATTGTAAAATTTATTTTTATAAAAATATAATTTTTTAATAAAATTTTTAGAAAAAAAATATCTCTTTAAAATTATTTAAATATTGAATTAAATAAGAATCATACATGAATGCAGATATAAACATTTTTAAAAATATTTTTAATAAAAAAGAATTAAATAATAATTTTTATTAATAAAATAATCAATTCAAGTAAATTTATAAATATTAAAAACTTCATTTTTAAACTTTGAATAATCTTTGATTTTTCAATGTTAGAAAATTTTCGATTTTCTAAACTTATAAAAATAAAAAATTTTTATAAATATTAAAAATTCCACTATTTATCATAATTAAGAAAATTAATTACATTAAGAAAACTAATTTTGCAAAACACTATAAATATTTATGATATTTTAGTTATTTTTATTTTGTTTTTTTATCAATAAATATATATTGATTTTGTTTTAAAAAATAAAAAGACAATAGCTAATTTTACTAATTATTGAATTATTTTTATTTATTAAATGATTTAAATATTTAAATCTCGTTTCAGAGTGTATTAAACATTTATATTAAGTTTTAAATAATATTAAATATTATGAATAATTTAATCAAGATTTAAAATTTGTAATAGGATAATAAATTTATTAAAGTCAAAGATTTCAAATTTAATAAAATTTTAAATAATTTATTCTAATTTTAATAATAAATAAAGAATAATAATCTTAATTAAAAGAAAATTAAAG
>WRMT01000103.1 GCA_009777005.1 Methanobrevibacter sp.
AAAAAATTTAATAAATCTTAATCAAAAAATCTTAATAAATTTAAATTTATTAATAAATTTAATTATAATCTTATTTTTAATTAATAACCTTATTCCTCATATTTTCTTAAACCTTAAACATTTTTTAAAGTTTTAAGTTATGTTGGAACAATATTTTCATTTTCAATGATTTTAATTCCTTCAGGAGACTTTATCCAATCTAAAAATTCTTTTACAGTAGCAGTATTTTCCCCTTTAATCAAAAATAAAAAGGGTCTTTGTAGTAAATATTCTCCATTAGCTACTGTTTCATCAGATGGCTCAATACCATTTACAAATAGTGGTTTTACATCATTACTCATATGAGCAAGAGAAACAAAACCAATAGCTCCTGGATCAGAAGCTACAGATTGTTTAACGGCTTCAGTAGAACTTTGAACTACAGCATCAGATTTCATTTCAGTATTATCCATAACAATAGATTCAAAAGCAGATCTTGTTCCAGAACCCTCTTCACGAGTGATAACATGGATTTCTAAATCAGATCCACCAAGTTCTTTCCAATTTTTAATCTTTCCATTAAAAATATCTCTTATCTCCTCAGTTGTAAGGTCTGAAATTTGATTTCCATTATTTACAGCTATGACAATCCCTTCTTTTCCAATTTCTACTACATTTATATCTGTTTTTTCATCATTGGATAATTCTTTAGAACTCATGCCAATATCTGCAATTCCTTGTGTTGTACTTCTTATACCCATTCCAGAACCTCCTCCTTGAACATTTATTCTCACATCTGAGTGATTTTCCATATATGCATTAGCTAATTTTTCTGCAAGTGGTTGAACAGAGGTTGAACCTACAATATCGATTTTTTCATGGGTTGAAGTTGGATTTATTAATAAATAAATTAAAGCAATAGCTAAAATAATTATTATTACGCCTTTATATTTTGAGTCCATATTATTACCTTAACCTTAATTCTACTTAGGACTATTTAAAAATTAAGGTTAATCATGAAGATGGTAATATAAATGAAAAATAAATAGGTGTGACAATCAATTAAAAGCTATTTTAAAGAAAGTTAATGGATTTTAAAGATAAAACTTTAAATATTAAGATTATAATTAAAAATAAAATTATAAAATAATTTATTTTTTAATAAAAAAATTTCAATCTTAGCTACTCATTATTAAACTTATAATTATTAATTAATTTTTATAAAATAGGATAAATTAGAAATATTATAAATCTATAAAGAAAATTTCACTGTTAAATGATAAAATAATGGTGTTATATATTCTATTGATTATAATAATATTTACCAAATCTAATTTATCCTTAATATCTTTAATTAAAGCTTGAAATATTATTCAGTTGATTTTACAATTTTTTCTTCTTCTAATATTTTTGTACCTTCAGGACCCATTACCCAGTCTATAAAGTCTTTTACAGGACCAGTTGGCTCTCCTTTAACTAATAAAATGAATGGTCTTTGTAATTCATAAGTTCCATCAGCTATTGTTGCTTCAGATGGAATTATTCCATTAATACTTAATGCTTTAACATCATCACTCATAGCAGCATAGGATACAAAACCAATAGCATTAGGATCTTGCTTTACAGATTGTTTAACAGCTTCTGTAGAACTTTGAACAATAGCATCAGATTTCATATCTTCATCTCCCATAACAATTGATAAGAAAGCATCTAAAGTTCCAGAACCTTCTTCACGAGTTATGAGATTAATTTGCCCATCAGGTCCTCCAACTTCTTTCCAGTTAGTAATTTTACCAGAAAATATATCTTTTAATTGGTCTGTAGTTAAGTCACTAACAGGATTTTCACTGTTAACAGCTATAACAATACCATCTTGACCTAGGACATGTTCAGTTATACCATTTTTTTCATCATCTTTTAAATTTTTAGAACTTGTACCAATATCCGCAGTTCCATCTTGAGTACTTTTAATACCAACACCAGAACCTCCACCTTGAACATTTATTCTAACATCAGGGTTGGACTCTTGATATTTCTCTGCAAGTTTTTCAACTACTGGTTGAACAGATGTTGATCCTACAACATCTATATTTCCTGAAGAACTTCCTCCAGAACTAAAAATTAAGACACTCGCAGCTATTATAACAATAGCAGCTATTACTCCAATAACAAATTTATTATCCATATTTTTTCACCTCAAATTTTAAGTTTGCTTTTAGCTATATAAACCTTATTACTTCGTGAACTTTTATTCCTAAAATATGAACAAAACTATTAGTAAAAAATGGATTAGCTATTTACTATGAAATTTAATTCCTAAAAAGTGAAATATTTTTGAACTTTCAAGGTTGTAATATGAGGATAGTTTTTTTTAGAAAAAAAGAATGAGGTAATGCTTTAATAAAAAATCATTTGCTAAACTATTTTATTTTTAAAAAAATAATAATAAATAATAAAATTTTAAATTTAAATACAAGTATAATTGGCAATAATAAAAAATTAGAATAATTAAAAGATAATTAAAAGAATAAGAAGTATAATTTATTTAAAACTAAAAAATAAATCAATTTCATGAATCTTTTTTCAATTCACTTTTGATATTTTCTTTTCTAATAAAAACATTTAAATAATAAAATTTATAGAATATAATTAATGTTCAGATAAGTCCTTTTAGACCTGTGTCACCATTTGGTGACCAAACTCTTTAATGAGTAAAAGTGTCTATAAGGCAACCGAACATTTTTATTTTTAATAGATAATAAGATGATGTTTATCTTCAAGAACCTCAATAAATGATTTATCAGCATCTCGAAACTTTTTTAAACAAGCCCCAGCTATTATATCTGCTGCTTGTATTCCTATCCAATTTTCACTATTACTATGATAAATTTCACAATTTAATCTCTGATTTTCAAAGAATTTTTCATTGAATTTACTTTCATGGCTACGAGAGAGAAATCTATCAACAATTAAATCAAAAGAGTTTTTTATATCAATTTCCTTAGCAATTTTATCATGAGTTTTAAATAAATTTCTATATTGCTCTTATTTTTAAGTATCATTATATTTTCATATTTTTTCTTATTTAAAACTATAGAATATGATTTTATATTCAATTCTACTAGTTTTTTCAATAAAAAAATTTTTAATTCTCGTGAAGATTTATTCGATTTAATCTCTTTGTGAATTTTAAGTTCTTTTTTAAATTTATATTTTCTCATCTTTTTAAAAATTTTTTTTAATTTTAAGCCCTTTTCTTCTGAATTTATTATTAACATACTAATAATGAAATATTCGGATCCTTTTAATCCTAAATCACCACTTTCATCTTGATATAAAATAGTTCTATTTTTCATGTAAATCTTATTTTGAAAATTTTTGATATAAAATTGAATAGATAACGGGTATTCATGATTCATAATATGATTTTGGCAGGTAAATTAAAATTAGCTATATTTAATCTAAGTTTTTAGCTAATGATTGATTTTCACAGTATAATTTAAAATTTAATATTTGTAATTGATTTTCATGTTTATCTAACTCCTTTTCCAAGTTTATTGGTTGTGAAAAGCCATTTGTTAAGGTTTCTCCAAAAAATATCTTTGACTATCAGGAACTTTGTAATATAATAATATTAATATGTAATACATTATATATGATCTTACTATAAAATAATTTAGTAATAAAAATTAAAAAACTTAAATAATAAAAGGAGAAATATAATAACTCGTAAGGGACTATAAGTGGTTCATTGAAAACGGATTTCGTTCATTTTTTTTAAAAAAAAAGTTTTATTTTTTCATTTAAAGATTCTATTGATTATTTCTAATTTTTAATTATTTTTGTTTCATCAAAAACTTCACTCTTAAGAAAGATGTGGATTAAAATTAATAATAAGTTTTTGCAATGATATCTATACATGAGCGTAAATTATTACTATTTTCATAATTTTTTTATTTTTTTTAGAAATTTTTATACAAAATATATAAAGAATTTAAGAATATAAAGTATAACAATCATATTAATCAATTTTATTAAATTATCATTTTTAAATTATTATTTATTGGAGATTATTAAACCATGATTTCAGAAACATTAGCTAAAGAACTCAGTATTCAGCCATGGCAAAGTAGGGCAACTATTGATTTAATTGATGAAGGAAATACAATACCTTTCATAGCAAGATATAGAAAAGAAATTACTGGATCCTTAGATGATGAAATTCTTCGTAAATTCAATGAAAGATTATCATATTTACGTAATCTTGAGGATAAGAAAAAACAAGTTATTGAATCAATAGCTGAACAAGGAAAGCTAACTGATGAGCTACGAGAAAAGATAGAAAATGCAGAAACTTTAGTAGCTGTTGATGATATTTACAGGCCATATCGACCAAAAAAGAGAACAAAAGCTACAATAGCTAAAGAAAAAGGTTTACAACCACTTGCAGATATTATTTTAGCTCAGGAAACTAAAATTCCTATTGAAGAAATAGCTAAAGATTACTTATCTGAAGAACATGAAGTAAATACAGTTGAAGATGCTATTTCTTATGCTCAAGATATTATTGCAGAGATAATCTCAGATAATGCTGATTTTAGAGATTTTATTAGAAAGCTAAGCTTTGAAAACGGTGAATTTATTATTTCAACTAAGGATAAAGAATTATCTTCTGAATATGAAATGTATTATGATTATACAGAAGCAATACCAAAAATAGCTACTCACAGAATCCTTGCTATAAACCGAGGAGAAAAAGAAAAAATTTTAAAAGTTAAAATTAAGACTCCTGAAGAGGAAATAATCGATTATTTAAAGGACCATATTTTAATTGATCATTCCAAAGATAAAAAAAAGGATTACAATGAATTTACAACGCCTATCTTAGAAGAAACTATTTTAGATTCTTATAAAAGATTAATAGCTCCTTCAATTGAAAGAGAAATTAGAAAATACAAGTTAGAAAATGCAGAGAAAAAATCTATTAAAGTCTTTTCTAAAAATTTAGAGCAGCTATTGATGCAAGGACCTATTATGAATAAGATTGTATTAGGATGGGATCCTGGATTTCGTACTGGTTGTAAATTAGCTATTGTTGATGGGATAGGAAAAGTATTAGACACTGAAGTAGTCTTTCCAACCGAACCTCAAAATAAGATTGAAGAAACTAAAAAAATTGTAAAAGACTTAATTAAAAAATATGATGTTGATATTATTGCACTAGGCAATGGTACAGCTTCAAGAGAATCAGAACAAATTATTTCAGATATTATTGAAGGAACTAAGGTTCAATATGCTATTGTTAATGAAGCTGGAGCTTCTGTTTATTCTGCAAGTAAATTAGCTACTAAAGAATTTCCAGATTTTGATGTTGGAGAACGTAGTGCAGTTTCAATAGCTAGAAGATTACAAGACCCATTAGCTGAACTTGTAAAAATAGATCCTAAATCCATTGGTGTAGGTCAGTATCAACATGATATGAATCAAAAGAATTTAAATGAATCCTTAAAAACTGTGGTTGAAAAAGCAGTAAATAATGTAGGAGTTGATTTAAACACAGCTTCCCTTTCACTTCTTAGCTATGTTTCAGGAATAAGCTCATCAACTGCAAGTAATATTGTAGATTACAGAGAAAAAAATGGTGCTTTTATTAGTCGTTATGATTTATTAAAAGTAGCTAAAATAGGACCAAAAACCTTCCAGCAATGTGCAGGTTTTTTAAAGGTTTTTAACTCTAGTAATATTTTAGATATTACCACAGTTCATCCAGAGTCTTATGAAGCAACAAAAGCACTACTTTCAAAATTAGGGTATCGTGTCGAAGATATAGGATTAAATAATTTATCCTTTAATTTAAATGAAAAAGATTATGAAGTATTAGCTGAAGACTTAGCTATTGGTGAAATTACCTTGCAAGATATTGTAAGTGAGCTTAAAAAACCAGGAAGAGATCCAAGAGAAGAGATGCCTCAACCAATTCTTAGAGAGGATACTTTAGAAATTGAAGACCTTGAAGAAGGAATGGTTTTGGAAGGCACAGTTAGAAATGTGGTAGACTTTGGAGCATTTGTAGATATTGGTGTTCATCAGGATGGTTTGGTACATATATCACAACTAGTTGAAAACAAGTTTGTATCTCATCCTTTAGATATTGTTAATGTAGGGGATATTGTGGATGTTAAGATTGTTGATGTTGATTTAAAAAGAGCTAGAATTCAATTGTCTATGATAATATAAATTTTTTTTAATTGATATGAAGTTTTTAGCTATAATAGAATTTATTTTAATTAATATATGTAATTCTAAATTAAGCTATTTAAAATTAGGATTTTTATTATTTTTATTTTTTTAATTGAAATTCTTTTTATTGATTATATTTGAAATTTGGATTTTTATTATTTTTATTTTTTTAATTGAAATTCTTTTTATTGATCCTGTTTTGAATTAAGTTTTATTTTTTCTTTTTATTAATTTTTAAATTTTTTTCATTAATTATATTGAGAATAAAGATTAAAATAATATTTTATATAAAAAAATAATAAAATTAATTAAATAATAAATTAAATAAATAATAGTATAAAATTTTATAAAAATTTTCGCAAAAATCTGGTGATTTCATGGAAGTAGAGGCTAGTGATATAGGGGCTAAAAAAATTAAAAAAAGTACAAATACTAATAATTCTGATAAAAACTTAGAAAAAGGAATAAAAACAACTGAAGAAGGGGAAAAACTCTTTGATAAAGATTCTAAAATAATTGAACCAGAACAAAATATAAAACGCCTTGAAAATGAAGTTAATAGATATGAAGAACCAAAATTTTGCCCAAAGTGTGGTGCAAACACTAAACCAAATTTTAAATTTTGCAATAGCTGTGGACATCTATTAAAATCTTTTAAACAAACGGAAAATGAAGTTAATAATGACGGACCTAGATTTTGCACAAAATGTGGTCTAATCACCAAACCAAATTATAAATTTTGTAAAAGTTGTGGACATCATTTAATATCCTTTAAACATGCTGAAACAGAAATAAATAATGGAACTACTCATATAGCTAAAGAATCAAAAACTAAAGACTTATCAAAAGCATTTAAAATTTCCATCCCTCCAATAAATAATAATGATTCAGAAAAATCAATAAAACAACCTGTTGAATCAACAAAACAGGAAAACACTAATCTAAATATAGATGAAAATGCTAAAGCGAATAATAAAGGAAATATTGATAGTGTAGAAAAAGATATTAAAGAAGAAAATAATATTAGCTATTCAACAGCTGATGAGATAAATAAGTTTTATGAATTAAAGAAAAAGGGAATTATCACTTCTGAAGAGTTTGAAAAAAAGAAAAAACAATTATTAGATTTATAGCTTTCACTTTAATTAAAAATCTAGCTATTATATAAAATATTAAAATTAATATTTTCTCATGGAAAGGTTGAGTTTCATGCTTTATTTTGTAGGATTAGGATTATTTGATGAAAAAGACATTTCATTAAAAGGATTAGAAGTTTTAAAATCAGTTGATATTGTTTATGCAGAGTTTTTCACTTCAAGACTTTTTGGATCAAATTTTAAAAGATTAGAGGATTTAATTGGGAAAAAAATAAATGTTTTAAATCGCCAAGAAGTTGAAGAAGAAAATATCTTCTTAAAAAAAGCCGAAAAGCAAAACATAGCTTTAATTTGTGGAGGAGATCCATTAATAGCTACAACTCACACTGATTTTTTAGTTGAAGCTAAAAAAATAGGAATCGATACAGAAGTAATCCATGGGTCCTCTATTATTTCTTCTGCACCTGGAATTTCAGGTCTTCAAGCTTATAAATTTGGAAAAGTCACAACCATTCCTTTTGCAGAAAAGAATTTCTTTCCACACTCACCATATTTAGCTATTAGAGATAATTTAGCTAATAATTCTCATACTCTTGTTCTTTTAGATATTCAAGCTGATAAAGATAGATACATGAGTGTAAATGAAGGTTTGAAATATTTAATGAAAGTTAAAGAAGATTTAATAGCTAATGGTAATGAAGATAAAATAGCTATTGATGAGGAAACATTAGCTATTGGATTAGCTAGAGTTGGATCAAAGGATGTACTTGTTAAAGCTGGTAAAATAGCTGATTTAATTGAATATGACTTTGGTGGTCCATTACACTCCATAGCTATTCCTTCTAAATTACATATTGTAGAAGCTGAATACTTAGTAGAGATTTGTGATGCTCCTAAAGAAATTTTAAGAGATGTTTAGCTAATGAATTCATAAGTACGCCTTTGTTTTTACTTAGATTCTTAGCTATAATGATATTTTTAATTAACTTGTAATGGTAGTAATATTTGTATTATAGTAACAATTATTATAGAGTAAATCAATAAATAATTTATAGGTTAAAAGGGAAAGATAGCTATGACTTTTAAAAGAACAGTTTTTGGAAAATATGTTAGTGAAGGGCTTGATTATACTAAAAAAGTAGAAGAACAAAGGAGAAAAGGTTTCAGAGCCCCTAAAAAAAGAAAAATCACTTTTACTAATCCTTTTCATATTTATAATTTCATGTTTAATTATTATAAAGAATATACTCGTGTTCCAACCAATTTAATAAGAAAAAAACATTCTTTATCATTAAATTAGACATTGTTGTAAAGTATTGTTTGTAACTCAAGGTATTGTTTTTAGCTTTAGCTATTGTTTTCGATTCATGCTATTGTTTTCAATGTTCGGTATTGTTTTTAGCTTTAGCTATTGTTTATGATTTGTGGTATTGTTTTTGGTGTATGGTATTGTTTTCAATGTGAGGTATAGTTTTTAGCTTTAGCTATTGTTTTTGATTTGTAGTATTGTTTTTGGTGTATGGTATGGTTTTCAATGTTGGGTATTGTTTTCAGCTTTAGCTATTGTTTATGATTTGTGGTATTGTTTTTGGTGTATGGTATCGTTTTCAATGTTGGGTATAGTTTTTAGCTTTAGCTATTGTTTTTAGTTTATGGGATTGTTTTTAAATATATAAACATAATAATTTTTTACTAGTAAATTTTTCTAAATTTTCTTTTTTTCAAGGATTTTTCAAAGTTTAAATAATATTTATAATAATTAATCAAATAAGAAAATAAAGAATATAAATTAGTATTTCAAATAATTATCCATTAAAATTATTTCAAATACTATAAAATATTCTTTAATTAGAAATAAAAAGCTTAAAATTATTAATATC
>WRMT01000104.1 GCA_009777005.1 Methanobrevibacter sp.
GAATGATTTTATAGAAGAAACAGAAGGAGAACTGGATAGTAAAGATTGGGCTGAAGCTTTTAGTTGGATTACAATAAAGGTGATTTGTAATTCATGTGGTGAAACTAATAATGAATGGATTTCATATGAAACAATGTAAATAAAAACACGCTTAATTTTTTTTAAACTTTTTTTAAATCTTTGAAATTTAGATTTCAATCTTTATTTTCAATATTTTTTAATAATATTATATTTTATATCTTGTTTTTTAATAATCTATTATTATAATTATCATAAAGACATATAACATCCCCCCCCCCCTATAATACTTTTTTAAAGAGTATTCATTCAAAATATTTAAATATAACCGATTTTTAAATATTATTGTAGTAAATACAATGCTACAGAAAAAAAAATTTTCAGTGAAAACATGCGTAAAAAGAATATTAGGTACTAATTATTTGGGATTAGCTATTACATAGCTACGTACTACTATTTTTTTCTAATAATTGTATAAACTGGATATTTTTATAAAAAAAATATTAATAAAGAATATTTAAGATTAAATAGATTGGGTATGTCTATTACATCTTAGGAGAATAAAAATGATAAAATTAACAAAAAAGCTATTGGTTCTACTAATAGTTTCTATAGTAGTGTTTTCTTTCGTGACAGCTACAACTTACGCTGCAAGCACAACCATAGATGAAAAAAACACTGGAATCATTAAAATTGATTCAAAGGAAAAAGCTGTTGGTTACAAGCTAACTTGGAAGGCTAACGGAGGGAAAATAGGAATCAAAAAGACAATGACAACTACTGTCAAAAAAGGTTCCAAGATAGGAAAACTCCCTTCTACACCTAAAAGGACAGGTTACACTTTCACAGGTTGGTACACTAAGAAAAGTGGAGGTACAAAAATAAATGCCAATACCAAGCCAAAAAGGAGTGTCACCTTACACGCACACTGGAAAAAAGGAAGTTCAAATGGTTTGACTAGTGAAGAAAAGAAGTTAATAGGTTCATGGAGTGCTTTGATAACTAAACCGAGGATTAAAGCTGGTGGTGGACTTACATTCGATACTGAACAATACTGGTACTTTTTTAATAAGGACGGAACATTTAATTATACTCAAGTAGCATATTATGGAAGTTATAAGTTATCTGGAAAGTATAAAGTGTCCAATGGAAAGATTACTTTTGCAAACAGTATTAAATATGATGCTAACAATGTAAAAACAGGTGGTTTTCCCAATACTGTGACCGAGTATCGGTTTGAGAAGGATAAATCTAGTACAGTTTTGAAAATTCCAACACTTCATAGTTCCGATCTACGATATAGAACTTTGCTTAATGCATTATCTTTTAAATCATAGCATAATTTTGAATGATGTTAATTATTACTTTTCTTTAAAATCTTTTAAATCCAGTAATAACATGCAAAGCCCAGAGTCAAGAAATTTATCTTGATTTTTTCCATATTTTTCTTTTTTTTATTATAATAATCAACATTGATTAGCCATAGCTATCATTCGACATACAATGATAAAGTGATTCCAGAATTTTATTATTATTCATCAAAATATGTGTTTTAATAGCTGTTTTTAAACGCACTCACTCATCATCCATAGTCCCACACTTTTTTTTGAATTTTTAAGCTCTCTTAAACATTTTTAGAAAAAAACACAATTACATTGTGTCATTAGAATTTTCCAAAGAATATTCATTTGTCCTATAAAAAACATACCTGTAGTCTATTATTTCCTCATTTTCAGCAACAATCCACGCTATATCTCCATGGGAATACTCATTAATCTGATTAAAATTCATATTTGATAATTTATTTATTACCTGATCAATGACTTGTATTTCATCATCCGATAGCAGTTCTATTTTTGGAGTTTCACATGAAGAATAATTATATCCCATATGTGTAGCTCCAATAAAGGTAAGTTTTTCTTTTTCTTTTATTTTCCCTTCTGAAATCATTTCATTTTTAATATTAATAAGATGAACAGGAAAAGGACCTCTTTCAAATTTACTATAACTTTCATTAGTTATTGATCGTTCATATTTTTCATGAAAATTAAAATCTGAAAAATAAAGAATTTTATATAAGTGAGTTCTCCATAAATTTCCTTTGCATCCACATTTATCAATTATATAATGAATTACTTCCTTCATCTTTTCTTTGTTTAGTTCCATCTTACCACAATCATAAAGGGAAAAAATAACCATTAATTGCTTATATTTCTTATTATATTTTAAACAATTCATAATTCTTTCATGATTAAAAGTATATTTTCAGATTATTCCTTTATGTAACTTTTCCAACAGAGCATTTGAAAAATAAAATATAAGAAAAAGAATACATCTAATATTAAAAAATAATCTTTATTTTTATTTTAATTTAAATAAATAAGAAGTTCAAATCAAAATTTATTTCAATTATTTAAAAAAAAAAAAAAACTTAGTAAGAAATAAATTTCTTAAACAAGAAATAAAAATCATAAAATATTATAATGAACTTGTAATTTTTGAAATAGAATTATATAAAATACATTAGAAACTTTAACTAATATATTATTTACTTTGTTTAAAATTTTTAGAAATTATTTAAAACAAAAACGGCAGATTTTTATGAGTGAATATATTAAAGCTATTTTTAGAAAAAGACCAAATAGATTTATAGCTGAAGTTGAAATTGATGGAAAAATAGCTATTGCTCATGTTCCAAATACTGGAAGATGTAAGGAACTTTTAGTGGATGGAGCTATTGTATACTTACTTCCTAGCAATGACCCAAAGAGAAAAACAAAATATTCTCTTCATTTTGTGGAAAATAATGGAGCATTAGTATCAATTTACTCACAATTAGCTAATAAAATTGTTTATGAAGCTATTTTAGATGGGAAGATAAAAGAATTAAATAGCTATTTGCAAATAAAGCAAGAAAAAACAATTGGAAAATCAAGAATAGATATATACTTAGCTAATGATGATAATGAGTGTTATGTTGAAGTTAAAGGAGTAACTTTAGTAAAAGATGGAGTAGCTATGTTTCCAGATGCTCCAACAGAAAGAGGAAGAAAACATTTAAATGAGCTAATTGAACTAAAAAAAAATGGTCACAGAGCCATAGTTTTCTTTTTAATACAACACCCTAATGGAAATAGCTTTAAACCAAATTGGGAAAATGATCCAGAATTTGCAGAAACATTAGCTATTGCCGAGAACCAAGGAGTTGAAATATTAGTTTATAAGTGTGAAAATACTTTAGATAATGTTGAACTTCTTGGAAAAGCTATTGAATATGATTTAAAAAGAGAAAGTTAAAAATACTTTAAAGTAAAAATGATGGTTTTATGAGTGAATATGTTAAAGCAATTTTTATAAGAAGACACACTAGTTTTAAAGCTAGAGTTGAAATTAATGGAAAAAGAGCTACTACTCATGTACCAAACACTGGAAGAAGCAAAGAACTTTTAGTGGAGGGAGCTGTTGTATATTTACTTCCAAGCAATGACAGGAAAAGAAAAACAAAATATTCTCTTCACTTTGTGGAAAATGATGGAGCATTAGTATCAATTCACTCACAAGAAGCTAATAAAATTGTTTCTGATGCTATTTTAGATGGGAAAATAAAAGAACTCAATAGCTATTTCCACCTAGAACAAGAAAAAAGAGTTGGAAAATCACGAATAGATATATACTTAGCTAATGAGAATAGTGATTGTTATGTTGAAGTAAAAGGTGTAACATTAGTAAAGGATGGAGTAGCTATATTTCCTGATGGCATTACTGAAAGAGGAAGGAAACATGTGAAAAAACTAATTTCACTAAAAAAAAGAGGACATAGAGCTGTTGTTTTCTTTTTAATACAAAATCCAAATGGAAATAGCTTTAAACCAAATTGGAAAAGTGATCCTGAATTTGCAGAAACATTAGCTATTGCCGAGAGACGAGGTGTTGAAATATTAGTTTATAAGTGTGAAAATAGCTTAGATAAAGTTGAACTTCTTGGAGAAGCTATTGAATATGATTTAAAAAAAGAATAATTATTGTTAAAAAGAAAATATCAAGGAGATTATTTAAATATCTTTAAACAGACCCCTAATTTTGATATTTTTAATAATTAATTAAAACAAATTAATATACCCTCCTTTAAAAATTCTATAATAACCTTCATTAAATCCCTTTAAAACAAATTCATATGTACTCCTTTAAAAATTTTATAATAATTCTCATTTAATTCTTTTAAAACAAACTCATATACTCTCCTTTAAAAATTCTATAATAACTCTCATTTAATTCATTTAAAACAAATTCATATACTCTCCTTTAAATATTTTAAATTATTTTTAGTATTATTATATAATAATTATGCCAACTCTTTATAATTTATAAAATTTTTCTATTTTTACAATTATAATAAAAATTATTATCTTGATTAAAATGATTTAAAAATATTTTTTAATAATATAAAGAAGAAAAGATTGCATCCACTTATAAATCCTGAAATCAAAACGTGTAAATTAAAATTTCGTTTTTAGTAGGTGTAAACAGTCAGAAAAATTAGTACCGAAAATAAGGTTTACAACAGTGAGTGATTTTATGAAGAAAAAAACCGTTAGTGAAAGTAATAGAGATGCTTGGAATCAAGCCTTGAAATATCATCAAAAGGCAAGAAACAATTCATTGCAAATTGGTTTTAAAAATCCTAAGTTCACAACACTAAATCGGGACTGTGATGAAATATTAATTAATAAAATAAAAAATATAGGACTTTCTGTTAAAACCATAGCACAAATGCCTTGTAACAATGGAAGAGAGTTATTATCACTTATGCAGTTTGGGGTAAAAGAAGCAATAGGGTTTGATATTTCAGATATAGCTATTTCAGAAGCAAGAGAACTTGCAGAAATATCAAAACTAAATGTTAAATTTGAAAGAGTTGATATCTTAGAAATTGATGATAAGTACAATAGTTATTTTGATTTTATCTACATTTCTGAAGGTTCACTTCAATGGTTTCCTGATTTAAATGATTATTTCGCTGTTGTAAGCAGACTTTTGAAAAAAAAAGGAAAACTATTAATTTTTGAAATACATCCATTTGCCTACTTTTTTGAAAATGGATTTGATATTGAAAAAGGAAATTTTGAAAAATTGACTTCATACTTTGAAAAAAGCCCTTACAACTACAAAGATGGGTTAGATTATGTTGGAGGAGTTGAATATGAAGCAAAAGAGTGTTATTGGTTCATGCATAAAATATCTGATATTATTAATGCCATATTACAAAACGATATAGAAATTCAAGAATTTGATGAGTATAATATGGAAATGGCGAATAATGACTCAATAAAATTTTTAGACAAGTTTCCCCTTAGTTATATTATTGTAGGTCAAAAGAAATAAAAAGAGAGTGCCCAAAATTCTAATCTCTTTCTTTCATTTTATCCCTATGTTTCCCATTATTTTTATATATTCATTGGCTTATTTTCATCACTTAAAAAAAAATAGATATTTATCCCTCTTAAATGAAGATAATAATTCTTTTTATAATTCAAATAGTCATACCTGATAATTTAGCAGTAATACTATTTAAAATCAGGAATAATATAGTGAAAGACTTTAATTTTTGCTAAAGTTAAAATCTTATAAAATGATTAAATTTTATTAATTTAATTTTTATGAATGTTAATATCATTAATATTAAAAATAATTGAAAATAATCTTTATATTTAGAAAAAAAGAAATAATAGAAATAATTAATGAAAAAAAAGTTAAACTTCATAATAAAAACTTTAAAAAAGCAAAAAATTATTCTCAAACTATAACTATTAAGTATTATTATATGATAATAATGCATATCCTTATGATTTTTAACAATATTCTAAATTGGATAAATAATTTTACATGAAAAAAATCAGATAATATTTGCATATGATTTGCATGTTTCTTGTAATAAATTTTGAAATAGCTAGTTAAATACTGTTTCTAAATTACAAAGTGAATGTGTCTAAAATCGGGTGTTGTGAAAATTAAATCCAATTCCAAAAGTTTTAAATCAAATAGATAATCTTTCTTTTTCCAATAAAGGTATTTATTAGGATAAAATTTTGACAACTTCTTATACATTCATAAAAACTAACTAACTAACTAACTAACTAAGTAACTAACTAAATAAATAAATAACTAAATAATTTTCTAAATTTGTTAAACAAGAGGCGATATAATTAAATACATTAGTTTAATATTGAAAAATCCTTTTAGAAATAAAACAAGAAGTGCTCTTTCAATAATTGGAATAGCTATAGGACTTGCAACAATAGTTGCACTTGGGCTTATTACTGGAGGGATGCAAGAATCCGTGCAAACAACACTTAATAGTGGTGGAGCCGAAATAACCGTGACTGAAGCAAACAGTCAGGGAGGTTTTGGTTCTTCTGGTCGATTAAATGAATCTTTTGTAGAAATACTTGCAAATATTAGTGGAGTGAGTAGTACAGCAGGAGTACTTAGTACTACAGTCCAAAGTTCATCGGATTCCCAAGGAAGGGGAGATGGTTTTGGATCTATGAGAGGACTTTCAGTTAATGGAATAGACAGAGGTAAATTAAGTCTTGTTGGAATTAAAAATGTTAATGGAACACTCTTTAAAGAAGATTCAAATGAAATTATTTTAGGTAAAAATGCCGCTGAAAGTCAAAATAAAACTATAGGAGATACAATAACAATAGCTAACACAGAATTCAAAATTACAGGCATATTTGAAACTGGAAATATGATGTCAGATAGTGGAGCTTATACCTCTTTAAAACAACTACAAAATGTGACAAATAGTGATTATGTAAACTATATCTTAGTAAAAACTATAGAAAACACTAATAGTTCCAGTATAAGCAATAATATTGAGAAAAAGTACCCAGATGAACTTTCTACAATTACAGCAGAAGAACAGGCTGAAATGATTAATAGTGCTATCGATATATTGAACATAGCTTCTTTAGCTATTTCTGCATTAGCCATTGTTATTGGAGGAATTGGAATCATAAACACTATGATAATGGCTGTCTATGAAAGAACAAAAGAAATAGGAGTATTAAAAGCGGTCGGATGGAAGAGTAAACGAATACTGGGAATGATACTTGGTGAAACATTAGTATTAACCTTAGTATCTGGAATTGTTGGAACAATATTCGGAATAGTGATTTGTGAAGTAGGAATGATGTTATTAGGAGATTCTAGTTCTTTTTCGTTAGCTTATAATTTAAGTACATTTTTAAGGGCATTTGGAGTAGCAATTTTAGTTGGAATTATTGGAGGAATATATCCTGCATATAGAGCAAGTAAATTAGCTCCAACAGAAGCACTGAGATATGAATAAACAAGCTATAAATAATTACTTTAAATTTACAAAAGAATAAAAGGAGATTAAATGGATATGAAAATAAGTAATGATGAACCTTTTATAAAAATAAGTAATCTAGTAAAAAATTATGATAATGGAACTATAAAAGCCTTAAATGGAATCAATCTAGAAATTGCTAGAGGAGATTTTATTTCAATCATTGGTCCCTCTGGTTCAGGGAAATCAACTCTTTTAAATATGTTAGGAGCATTAGATAATCCCAATTCAGGGACTATTCAAATTGATGGAATAAATCTTGAAAAAAACCAAGATTTGAGTGAATTTAGATCTAAAAAAGTAGGATTTGTATTCCAACTACATAACCTCATTCCAAACTTAACTGTATTTGAAAATGTACAAATCCCACTCATTGGAACTGGAGTTTCAGAAAATGAAATAGAAAAAAAAGCAAAAAATCTATTAGAATCTGTAGGTTTAAAAAATAAGCTAAATCAAAAACCAACTAAACTTTCTGGAGGTGAAAGACAAAGAGTAGCTATTGCAAGAGCTTTAGTAAATAATCCTTCAATAATTCTTGCAGATGAACCAACAGGATCATTAGATTCTAAAACAGGAGATGTGATATTAGATATGCTGAAAAAAATACATGACGAAAATAATGTAACTCTAATTGTAGTTACACATGAGCCATATATAGCAAATATGGCAGATAGAACTATAAAAATTCGTGATGGCGAAATTATAGAAGATTGTTTAAATAATTAATAAACGTTCATGCATTTTTAATGGTTCACTATATTTTCATGAGTTTATGTTGAAAAATGAATTGATTATTCAAGGTAACATTCCAATTGCCTAATTTAAATCCTTCATTTTTTATACTTAATATCAATAGTTTCTATTAAATTTACACAATTGTAAGTAAATAACAAATTACACCAACAGCTAAACCTACAAATAGATGGAAATCCTTAGTTATATATTAAAAATTTATTTATTTTAGTCTATATATTAAGAAAGGTTTAATATATACCATATATAAATTAATAATATTCTAATAATTATTCTATAAGTGGTTTTTATGAGAAAAGTTCTTACATGGGTTATTTTAGGGACTAAAGGAGGATATAATCGTGCTAAAATTATTAAAAAACTCCATGATCGCCCATCTAATGCTCATCAGCTAAGCAAAAAATTACTTCTTAATTATAGGACTATAACTCATCATTTAAATGTATTAGAAGAAATGAAAGTAGTTGAAAAAACTGGGAAAAAATACGGACAGATATATATGCTTTCTGATAGAATGGAAAACCATTATGATGACTTTGAAAAAATTTGGACTCAATTGAAAGTATAATGGTGATAATATGGCTTTAGAAATTGGCATGGCACAGATTATTATAATAATACTCCAAATAATAACTCTATTTTTATCATTGAAATTGTTAAATATTTACAGAAAAAGCTATAAAGAAATAAAAATTGGATATACAGTAGGATTGATAGTTTTTGCTGCATTAATTTTATTAAAAAACATTGCACAGCTTTCACTATCAATATTGTTCCTATCTACAGGAGATCAAAATATTATGATTCAAGATGTGAGAATATTCCCTACAATAATCGAACTAATAGCTATTGGAGTCCTTTATAAAATCACGACAGATTATTAAAGAAAAAATCAAAAAAAAAAAAAAAAAAAAAAAAAAAAAAAAAAAAACCCCCCCATTTTTTAAAAAAAAAAAAAAAAAACACCCAAAAAAAACCCGGTTTTTTTTCCTTTGCCCCCTCCTCTGGGGAAGCAATACAACGCCGGATATGCCGAACATCTGG